>DAOTPH010000015.1:0-16430 GCA_035451765.1 Bacteroidota bacterium
CTATCGTCTCTGCTAATGCGAGCGTTTCCAGATGCTCATCAATTAATTCTGCAAAGGAGAAATTGCCGACATTATTGGGTTGGGATTCAGAAATAAGCATTGGAGTGACTTGCTTTTCTTCATTAGCTCGAGGTGTGGTGCGCCGAATATGCTTCTGCTGATTTTCTTCACGATTGTAGGGTTGTTCTGTTTTCTCATCACCAATCATTTCAAAAATTATAGAATGATCTGATGCTATGACATCAGCAACTTTAACTTCAATATTATCGCCTTTTTTAAAGGGAATTTTTCCATTTCTAATATTACCTTTCATTTTGCTTTTTGGCAAAAATCCATCAATATTGCCGTCGATTGTTAGAATTGCACCTTCGGCACGGATTTGTTTTATTGTTGCATTCTTTATATCGCCGATTTTAATGTTTTTCTCAATTTCAGGCCAGGGGTTTTCTAATGTATTGCGATAACTTAATGAAACAAGATTTTTCTCAGGATTGATTGAAATAACTTGAGCTTGGATTTCTTGGTCTTGTTGCAGTATCTCCTTTGGATTATTTACTCTTTCTGTCCAGGAGAGTTCTTGATTGCGGATTAATCCATCAAGGCCTTTTTCTAATTCGACAAAAACACCAAAATCTACAAATCTTTTAACTTTTACATTGTGTATTGATGATACGGGATATTTTTCTGCAATATTAAATTGATGTGTTGGATGAGCCCCTTTTTCAAGGTCAGCCATACTTAAACTGATTTTTTTCTTAATTGGATCGATACCCATCACCATTGCTTTTACTTTATCTCCCTTTTTGAAAATTGTACGAGGATCGTCGATATGTTTTCTTGAAATATGTGAAATGTGAACTAATCCTTCCACTCCCCCTAAATCAACAAATATTCCAAAATTTGCAATTGATGAAATTGTACCTTCAACAATTGTTCCGACTTTTAAATCGTGGAAAAATTTCTTTTCGAGCACATTCTTTCTGCTTGCAATAATATTTCGTTTATGAGCAGGAACTTCATCATTTATTTCAAGTATCTCGACTTCTAATAAATCGCCAACTGTTCTAATTAGATCTTCCTCGCTGATTTGATTTATATCTAAAAATGAGAAATGCGAAATAGGTAAAAATATAGGCAATCCTTCATAGTTCAATCTTAATCCACCATTCACTCTATCTTCAACCTTTGCCAAAATTGTTTGCCCTGCCTCTTTGATTGCTTTTAGCTTATCAAGTACCTCTTGATTAATTTGAGGCTTTGGTGCTTTGTGTGATTTGCTTGATTCAGTATGCTTATGAGGTTGGATTTTTTCCTCCTCTGCATTAGCCTGCTTTTGGGCGGTTTCAATAGATGAATTCTCTATTTCTTCGCTAACAGTAGTACTAATATTAGAATCTGCTATAGTTGTATTGAAATCTTCTGAAAGACCACTTTCAATTGGTTCTTGAGCAATTTCTATTGACTTTTCAGCAATATGTATGCTTTCAGTTGATTCAGTGACAACCGAGGATAAATTCTCTTGCTCATCACTTGGTTTAACATTTTCAATTTGATTAGGTTGAATATCTTCTGAATTTTGAATTTCATTATTGTCAAAATTCTCATTAGTGTTATCATTTAATGGATTGATAACAAAACTTTCGTCTGCCATTATAAATTCCTGAATTTTTTAGATAAATTAAATATGATAGGACTAAACCCATAATTAAGAAAACACAAAATTATGAAAAAAATAAATAATAATAATTATACATTAAAAATTAATCGATTTCGTGAAATTTTTTCTGCCCAAATTAATGCTTGCAATGTGCTTTTGCAATCAGCTATGTTTTTACCTGCTATGTCAAATCCTGTCCCATGGTCGGGTGATGTCCGGACAAAACTGAGTCCTGCCGTAAAATTAACTCCACCATTTCTGTTTGTCATTTTCATTGGGATCAATCCCTGGTCATGGTACATTGAAAATATGCCATCGTAATTATGCCAGTTGCTATGAGCGAAAAAACTATCTGCGGGAAATGGTCCATCAATTATATTTCCATTATTTCTAAACTTTTCTATAATGGGGATAATAATTTCAATTTCTTCTCTTCCAATATCTCCGTTTTCTCCTGCGTGAGGATTTAGACCTAATAAAGCAATTTTTGGCTTATGGGTTGCAAAATCGATTTTTAAAGAATGAATGAAGTTTGTAATCTTATTTTCAAGTAATTCCACAGAAATTGACACAGCAACATCTTTTAATGGAATATGAATTGTTGCAAGTGCCACCCGCATTTTATCATTGAATAATATCATTAAATAATCTTTTGCATTATCCTTTGCTGCAAGATATTCAGTATGTCCTTGAAAGGGGAATTCAGTAAGGTGCATCGCATTTTTTGAGATTGGCAAAGTTAGCATTGCATTATATTTCTTGGATAGAACAAGCTCGGCCGCACATTCTAAGGATGATAATGCAATTTCAGCAGATTTATTAGTTATGGTGCCGAATTCAATTTTATAATCTTTATCAATATCAATAATTTCGATTTTTTTATTGTCAATTACTAAATATTGATTCTCAAAATTAAAGAGAAAATTAATTTCTTTGAGATAATTCTCTATAATTGATGGAGATGAGGCAATAGCGATATAATTATTTTGAAAAAATTCAGCATCACACTCTTTAATTGCTTTTACGAAAGTTTCAAGCCCAATTCCATTAGGATCGCCAATAGTTGTTATAATTTTCATTCTTCTCTCAAATTTTCTGATATTTCAAATTTGCTGGCTCTTATTGATGGATAATAAGCCGATAATACAGCAATCAAAATGGCAATTATAACTACTGCAAGTACATCAGTGTATTTTACAAGCACAGGAATATAATCCATTATATATTTTGTAGCGTCAATTTTGAACCATTTATAGTGAATTTGCCCATAACATAAAGCCACTCCTAGTGTTCCACCTAAAATAGAACCTATAATCCCTATAATACTTCCTTCTAATAGATATATCTTCCTAATAAAATTTGTTTTTGCACCGATTGCTCGAAGTATAGCAATATCCTTGCGCTTTTCTATAATTGTCATTGTCAATGACGAAAAAATATTAAAAACTGCTACAATTACAATTAATCCTAAAAGTAGGCTTGCCGCTGTTCGCTCAAATTGCATAACGTTATAGTAAGCTTTATTTAAATCTCTCCAATTTTCAATTTTATAATGTGGG
Organism: Bacteroidota bacterium; assembly: GCA_035451765.1. GTDB lineage: Bacteria > Bacteroidota > Ignavibacteria > Kapaibacteriales > UBA2268 > UBA2268. Next base: position 3,217 of record DAOTPH010000015.1, read on the forward strand.
AATTGTCTCTTGAGTTCATTAGTTAATTTATCAAGTTTATTTAAATTTTTTATTCGTATTTCAATTGTATTATAAGATTCAAGATTATTATCACTAAAATATTTAAGCATAATGGGACTAGAAGCAAAAGCATAATCAATATCATAATCTTTTACATTTGACTGATAAATTCCGCCAATTATTGCCGATGAAAAATTAGGCAATTGATATGTCAAAAGCGCTTGCTCTATATTTTTAGCAAATAGAATTTGCATTGTATCAGGAGGTAAAGTGTGTAAGGCATCAGCAAGCCCTACACCAATCCATACACAAGGTAAATTTCCAATTTGATTGATTTTTGTACTTCCAATTAGCAAGTGGTCATTCAAAAAATCAAAATAATTATTATCTTGAGAGACTAAAAGCTTAATATTTACAACCCGTACAGCATTATTTTTGAAAAAAACGACGCGGGAATTTTGAATAGTTGCGAATTTATCGACTTCTTGGTTGTTTTTTAGATAATTATAAATTTTTTCATAAATAAAATTGTCATCAGAAATATTTGATATTTGTATATGTGGGTCAAAACCAATAATTTGCTTTATTGCAATATCTTGAAAGGCATTGAATATCGAAATCACAATTATCAATGCAGCGACTCCAATTGTAATTCCAATCAAAGAAAGAATATTAATAATTGTAATAAAATTGAATGAATGACGTGAAAATATATATCGAAAAGCAATTTTGATTTCAGTGTTCATACTACAAAATTAGAAAAAAACAATAATATTTTATAAATTGCATTTATATTAATTAGAATATTATAATTTTATAAAAATGCTATTGAAATAATGAAAGAAGATGAAAAATTTCGCACTTGTGAGCTAAGACTGGAAAGAAACGAAAAATCTTTATACTGCTATTTTAGTGGCGATTTCGTTTTTTCAAATTCAAAAATTATTAATTCTTATAACTTAAAAAAGAATTTAAAGGATATTGACAATTTCATTGTTGATCTCTCTGAACTGAATAGATATGATTCTTTTATAGTTTCTTGGCTTAATGTAATTAGTTCATATTGTAAGAATCAGAATATCAAATTTCAAATTCTTAATATGTCAGAAGATGCAAAGAACTTTTATGATTTTTTAAAATTTCAAAATGTAAAGGTACCGAAATTAAAAGAGACTAGATCTTTAATTATAAATTTTTTCGAATATTTAGGTAACACATTTAAAAATCTTGTTTCTGATGGCATTAGTTTCGTGAATTTCTTTGGGGATACTATAATTAGTCTTAGCAAAATTGTATGGTCTCCTGGATCAATAAGGTGGGAAGATTTTCCAAGACATTTTATATCAATTGGAATAAATGCTGTACCAATATCAGTATTGATATTATTCTTAATTGGATTAATTACAGGATATCAAGGTGCATTACTTCTGAAAAATTTTGGAGCAGATATTTATATTGCGGATGCTGTAGGTATTGCTCTTACTCGTGAGCTATCTCCACTGATGGTGGCTATAATTGTTGCGGGAAGGTCAGGATCTGCATTTACAGCAGAAATCGGGAGTATGAAAGTATCTGAGGAGATTGATGCTTTGAAAACGATGGGATTCAATATCCAGGATTTCCTTGTAATGCCGAGAATGATTTCGATGATTATTTCTTTACCAATTGTTGTAATGTTTGCTAATATTATAGGAGTCTTAGGTGGGTTGGTTGCCTCTCTCGGAACACTTGATATAACAATGACTGGCTATTTAAACAGATTACAAGTATCTGTTGATTTTAATGATATTCTTTCAGGATTAATCAAAGCAGTGATTTTTGGGTTTGTAATTACATTAATAGGGTGTTTTCGCGGTATGCAAGTTAGCGGTGGTGCAGAAAGTGTTGGGAAATACACAACGTCATCAGTTGTGACATCTATTTTTCATATAATATTTATTGATGCTGTTTTTACGATATTATTTCCAATACTGGGGATATAAAGAAATGGAAGATCAAATTGCAATTAAAGTTACAAATTTATCCAAAAAATATGGAGAAAATGTAGTTTTGGAAAATATCAATCTTGAGATTAAGCAAAGTTCAATAGTATGCATTGCGGGTGGCAGTGGGTCAGGAAAAAGTACATTACTTCGCCAGATAATTGGACTTGAAGAACCTGATACAGGAGAAATTTTTATAAAAAATGAGAAATTTTATCCCGCACATTACAAAAAAAGGGAAATCATCAGAAAATCATTTGGGGTTATGTTCCAGATGGGTGGATTACTTGCTTCAATGACATTAAGAGAAAATATTGAGCTATTATTGAGAACATATACGAGTTTGACAGATCTCCAAATCGAGGAAATTGTAAGAATAAAATTAAGTAGTGTCGGATTAGAAGGATTTGAGGATTTTATACCATCAGAAATTAGTGGCGGAATGAAAAAGCGTGCATCACTTGCTCGGGCAATGACAATCGACCCTGAAATATTGTTCTTTGATGAACCCTCATCGGGATTAGATCCAACAACTGCTGCATCGTTGGATAATTTAATTAAACAATTAAACAAAGCACTTAAAACAACTATGGTAATTGTAACGCACGACCTTGAAAGCATTTTTGAAATTGCTGACGAAGTATATCTACTTGATAATCAAAGTCATACAATAATAGCACAGGGAAAACCTGATATTCTAAAGAATTCAGAAAATGAAATTGTATATAAATTTTTTAATCGAAAATTTTAAAAGGAAATAAAAATGGCAAAAGGAAAAGTAACTTCCAGTTTTTTTATTGGGCTTTTTATCCTTATCGGGCTTATAGCTATTGTTGGGTCAATAATTTGGCTCGGGTCTTCACAATTTATGAAGGAAAGGAAATTCTATGTAACTTATATTGATGGTTCAGTGCAAGGACTTGAGCAAGGCAGTGCTGTTAAATATCAAGGTGTGCCTATTGGAAATATCAAAAAAATTGATATTGCACCCGATGGCAGATTGATTGAAATTATTATGGCAATTGACCCAAAAATCAAAATGACTCCCTATACACGAATTTCACCTGAAATGTCAGGAATTGCAGGCGGCAAATATCTTTTGCTTTTTGAGGCAAAACCAAATGATACTCTTGGATTTAATAATTTCCCTGAATTACCTTTTAAACCTAAATATCCTGTGATACCATCCGCACCTTCAACTATTAGTGAATTTACACTTGCAGCAAGGGATATTCTTTCAAAAATTCAAACAATTCAATTTTCTCAGATTTCAAAGGAACTTACTATGACTTTGCATTCTACTAATGTATTATTAAATAATCCCGATATAAAATTAAGTCTGCAAAATTTCCGAAAAACTACCGAAAGTGTTGCTTTACTTGTTTCCCAACTTGACACTACTAAAGCAATAGATAATATTATTACTACTACTTACAAAATCAGCAAATCCTCGGATGACTTAAATAATACAATAATTGATTTAGAGAAAAAAATTAATGACTTGCAGATCGCCGAGTTTATGGATAAAGTTTATAATGATTATGATACGACCTTGAATGTTATTAATTCATCTGTTAAGAAAATTAGTGTTCGGTCAGACATATTTTTTGTTAATTTATCCAGCTTGCTCGAAGATTTAAAAAAGACAAATGCTGAATTGCAAAATACATTACGGGCATTTTCCGATGACCCATCGACAATTTTACTTAGTAATCCACCTAAGAAAAAAAATTGAAATAAAATATAGGAAATAGTAGAGTAGCTGTTTTTAATTAAGATATTTTTCTAAAATTTGATTCACTATTTGTGGATTGGCTTTGCCTTGCGTTTGCTTCATTACTTGACCTACAAAAAATCCAAATACATTTTTTTTACCTGATTTATATTTTTCGACAGATTCTTGATTATTGCTAATTATTTCTTTTATTATCATTTCCAATTCATTAGTATTTGAAATTTGAGTAATTCCTTTCTCAGAAATTATGTCTTTTGGTGATTTTTTGGTTGAAATCATTTCCTCGAATACATCTTTTGCAATGCGGCTAGAAATAGAATTATCAGCGAGTAATTCGACCAATTCTGCAAGAAATTTTGGATTCAATTCCAACTGAGATATTGTTATATTTTTTTCTGATAGCACCCGTAAAACCTCAGTCATTATCCAATTGCTAAGTAATTTATAGGTTGTTTCATTTTTATTTTCAATCAAAAATGCAGCTTTTTCATAGAAATCTCCAACATATTTATCAGAAACAAGAATATTGGTATCATACCATGGCAAACCGTACTCCACTTGAAAACGCGCCCTTCTCTCAAAAGGCAATTCAGGCAATTCTTTTTTAATTTCTCTGATGAATTCATCAGGTATATATAAATTCAACAAATCTGGTTCGGGAAAATACCGATAATCGTGTGCCATTTCTTTAGTTCGCATAACACGTGTTTGGTGCCGTGAAGCATCCCATAACATTGTCTCTTGATGAATAACTTGATGATTTTTAAGCATCTCACTTTGGCGGTCAATTTCATATTCTAAAGCTTTCTGAACATTGCGGAAGCTATTTAAATTTTTTACTTCCGTTTTTGTACCAAATTTCTCAGCACCACGTAAGCGGACAGAAACATTAGCGTCGCATCGTAAAGCTCCCTCCTCCATATTGCCTGAAGAAATTCCAAGATATAATAATATTTGGCGGAGTTGTTCAAGATATTTGTGTGCTTCTTCGGGTGTTCTAATATCTGGTTCGCTAACAATTTCGAGTAATGGTACCCCGCTTCGGTTATAATCCAGCAATGTATCAATATCTAAATCGTGAATTGCTTTTCCTGTATCTTCTTCAATATGAATACGAGTAATACCAATTTTCTTTGTTGTATGCTCATCTAATTGAATTTCTATAAATCCATCATAACAAATAGGCTTATCATATTGAGAAATTTGATATCCCTTTGGCAAATCTTCATAAAAATAGTTCTTGCGTGCAAAGATAGATGTTTCCCGAATTTTGCAATTTGTGGCTAAACCCAATTTCACTGCATAACGTACAACTTCTTCATTAAGTACAGGCAAAGCACCGGGATGGCCTAAACATACTGGACATGTATTTGTATTTGGTATATCGCCAAATTGAACAGAACAACTGCAAAATGCTTTAGATTTTGTGAGCAATTGCGTATGAACTTCCAATCCAATTATTGCTTCATATTTATCGTTCATAAATTATTTTTCGTTATAAATTTTACAAAACTAATAAGTTTTTCTGATACATTGGTAATTTTGCAAAGCATAAAAAATGATGAAATGAAGAATCTGCTAATTATTACATATTATTTTCCTCCATCAGGGGGACCAGGTGTCCAAAGAGTGTTAAAGCATATAAAATATTTACCTGAATTTGGGTGGAATCCAATTGTATATACTGCAAAAGATGCGCAATATCCTGCGTATGATTATTCTTTATTAGAGGAAATTCCAAAGAATATAAAAATTTATCGTAGCAAAATTTTTGAACCATACTCTTTTTATCGGAAAATTGTGGGAATAAAAAGCAGTGATCCAGTTGATGTTAATGTTATAAAAAAAGAGAATCAAAAATTAACCTGGAAGGAAAAATTTTCAGAATTCATAAGAGCCACTTTTTTTATACCAGATGCGCGGATGTTCTGGTATTTTTCAGGAAGAAAGGAATTACGGAAAGCCATTAAAGAAAACAAAATTGATGCAATTTATAGCTCATCTCCCCCATATACGACAGCATTAATTGCCAAAAGAGCAAAAAAAATATTGAAAGTTCCCTGGATTGCGGGATTTCGAGATCCGTGGACTGGCTTTATTTCTGCACCAAAACGGTGGTTTTTGCCTCGTCAAATTGATGAACATTTGGAGAAAAGCGTATTTCAAAAAGCTGACAAAATCGAATGCGCCTGGGTTGGAATAATTAAAGATGCTCTGGGTAAATATTCAGATCTTGATAAATCAAAGTTTCAGCATATTCCAAATGGATTTGATTCGGATGATTATCCAAAAATAGATTGGCAAGAAAATGAGCGCTTTACTTTGACTTATACAGGTTCAATGTATGGAAGGCGTAATCCCGCTGCATTATTTCAAGCAATCGAAAAATTATTAAATGATGGGCTATTAAGTCGGGATGATTTCAAAATAAAATTTATAGGGCGATTTGGTCGGGAAATTTACGAAATGATAGAAAATACAAGCTTCCGAAATTCCATTGAAGTTATCAATTATCTACCCCATAAAGAAAGTTTAATTGAATTGCTGAAAAGCGATGCGCTACTATTAATAGTTGATGAATCCAAAGAAAGTCAAGAAATTGTACCAGGCAAAGTTTATGAATATATTGGAACAAGAAAGCCAATTTTAACAATTGCTCCCACAAATGGTGCAATTGCTGAATTGATGCAGGAAACAGGATTGGGGCTAGTTGCTCACCAAAGCGAAATAGAAAAAATTGCTGATAATTTTTTAAAATTATATAATGCTTATAAATATAAAGGTATTAAGCAAAAAATTAATGAATCAGCAATAGCAAAATACGAAAGACGAGAAGCAGCTAGGCAGTTATCAATTTTACTCGATGAATTATGTGTGGAATAATGTCAAGATTATGGGACAATTAATTTACAAAAATATTAAACTATTGAACGATAATAGTCAAAAAATACAATAAATATTGAAAAAGTTTAAAAAAAATATTTGTTTTTTTCAAAAAAATTCATATTTTTATAAAAAATAAAAAACGTAAATGAGAAAAACCAAAATTTTTACTCGTAAGTATATTGTTTTGTCTATAATTATAGGAATAATTAGCATAACAATACCTGTTTTTTCGGTTTTTTCGCAGGACGTTAAGAGTGGAAATTCAGCTAATACCATAAAATTCCCTGACGAATTTTCTGAATTTGATGAAAAAGTCCAAAAAAGCGATTTTCATTCAGTTGAATTTCAAAATTCAATACGATTTGCAAGGAAGAAATATAATGATGCATTAATCTATATGAAGCGGAAAGACACATTGCACGCTGCAAAAAGTTTTGAGGAAGCGGTTGATAAGTTAAATAAATATGCAAGCTACCCTGGAATTGAGAATCAGCGTGAATTTATGGATTTATTACGTTCGATAATTGATGACTATGAAATATATATAACGAACATCAATAATTTGGATGAGAACTCAAGTGTGTTTGTTGTTAAGAAATTGCTATTTAATGAAATTGGATCATTACCTGAAAATATTGGGAAAAATAAACCGATTAATACAAAAGAAGGCGAGAATTTAGCAATAAAATTGAAAAATACAGGTTTTTTCCCACCACCAGATTCCCTCCAAATTAAATTAGTAATGAACAATCATGTTGAAAAAGCTCTAAATACATTATTGAACAATCCAAAGTTATTTCAATATCTAAAAACTTGGCTTGAGAGATCTACACGTTATTTTCCTATGATGGCAAGGATAGCTAATTATGAACAAGTTCCACAGGAGCTCATATATCTTTCATTATTTGAAAGTGGAATGAACCCAAATGCTTTGTCTCACGCAAATGCTGTTGGTTTATGGCAATTTATTTACTCAACAGGACAGTTATATGGATTAAATAAAGAACCCTCACCGTGGCTTGATGAGAGACGCGATCCTGAAAAATCTACACGTGCCGCAATGCGTCATCTTAGGGATTTATATGGAATGTTTGGCGATTGGTATTTAGCGCTTGCCGGATACAACTGTGGTCCTAATTGTGTTCGGAATGCTATACGTAAATCAAATAAAGATAATCCTGATTTCTGGGAAATTCAAAAATATTTACCAAAAGAAACACGCAATTATGTTCCATTATATATTGCTGTGACTCTTATTGCTATGGACCCTTTAAAATATGGATTTAAAGAATCAGAAATGCACTTTCAACCTGAATATAAATATGATATTTATGCGTTAAATGAACCTGCGAATCTTGATGCCCTTGCAAAAGCTGCTCAAATTACAGTTGAACAATTGCGAGAATTAAATCCTGAACTAATTCGGAATACTACACCATTAGATAAAAAAGTTTATTATTTAAAAATTCCTGAAAACACTTCAAATACTTTTGCGAATAATCTTCAATCAATTCCTTATGAAGAAAGAAGGGCTTATGTCATTCATACAATTGAAGAAGGAGAATCATTAGAAATAGTAGCTCAAAGATTTAACTTATCTAAAGAAGAAATTTCAAAATTAAATCAATATTCATCTGATAGTATTTCAGAATTCAATCCTAAGAAACAAATTATGCTTCCAATTAGCCAAAAACAGTATGATAGCCTCAAAATTTCTAATAAAATTCCTGTTGCTAAACAGAATTCTACTTATGTTTCAAAACAAATTAACCAAAAAGATTATAGTAATAGTCCATTGTCACATAAAGTAAAAGAAGGAGAAACATTATATACGATCGCTCAAAATTATGGAGTCACAGTTGCTGATTTAAGATCTCTAAATGATTTAAATGATAAAGATCAAATTAAAATAGGACAGACACTTATTATTTCACAAGATAATCAGGAAAAGATAACAAAAAAAATAATCACTCATAAGGTTAAGAAAGGCGAAACTCTTGCAAAAATTGCTGATAAATATAATGTTTCTATATCAGAAATTAAAAAAGCAAATAAATTAAAAAAGGATGTAATTACTCCTGGTTTGAAATTAAAAATTCCTATAATAAGTGTAGATGTTGCACAAGAAAAACCCAAAAAAGAACGCACCATCACTACTGAGCGGGTTATAGTACATAATGTCAAATCGGGTGAATCATTAGAAAAAATTGCAGCAAAATATAAAGTTACAAAAGAACAAATTAAAGAATGGAACCCTGAAATTAAAGAAGGGAATATTATTTTAATTGGCTCAAAATTAAAAATTTATACAACTGAAACAACTAATATCGCAAATTCTAATTCCAAAGCAACTAAAGAAATTCCAAAAACACATATTGTCAAAAAAGGTGATACATTATATTCAATTGCTATAAAATATGATTTGACTATTCAACAATTAAAGGAACTGAACAATATTAAAGATCCAAACGATATAAAGCCAGGTCAGAAGTTAATCGTAAGCAAATGATTAGGATTTTATTATGTCACATATAATTTGGAATGCGTCCCCTGTAATTTTTTCTATAGGTAATTTATCAATTAGGTGGTATGGACTACTATTTGCATTAGGCTTCATTGTTGGATATGAGATAGTATCTTGGATGTACAAAAATGAAAATAAGCCTCAAAAAGATTTAGAGAATTTGACAATTGTAATGATTCTTGCCACTGTTATCGGCGCAAGATTGGGACATTGTTTTTTTTATGAACCTGCATATTACTTAGCTCATCCCATTGAAATACTGGAGGTTTGGAAAGGTGGATTGGCAAGCCATGGAGCTGCAATTGGTATATTAGTGGGATTATGGTTATATACATTAGTTAGAAAAGATGTCAATTATCTATGGTTGTTAGATAGAATTGTTGTTCCTGTTGCATTGGCTGGATGTTTTATACGATTGGGCAATTTTTTCAATTCTGAAATTTTAGGGACACCTTCAAATGTCCCGTGGGCAATAATTTTTGCTCGTGTTGATGACATTCCACGTCACCCCGTTCAATTATATGAATCAATATCTTATCTAATTATTTTTTTCATTTTGCTATTTACTTACAAAAAGAGAAAATCACTCACACCAAGAGGATTACTTTTTGGAATATTTCTTGTATTAATTTTTTCTGCCCGATTCATATTAGAATTCTTTAAAATAAAGCAATCATATCTCGAAGAGAATTTAGCTCTCAATATGGGCCAGATTTTAAGCATTCCTTTTATAATTGCAGGTATATATTTCTGGATAACAGCAGGAAAGAGAAAAATTCAACCAACGCACGCAAAATAGATAGAATTCATAAATTTATGTGGAAAAAACACCCATGTTTTTGCATACTCAATGATATATATAGGGGTTTCAAGTTTTATGCCATTACAGATGGAATAATAATATTATTCTTGTGTGAGCTAGGATATATTTTATAACAGTGGATTCTTCCCCCTTTCGGAATAGCAGATTTGGTAATTATTTATTTTTATAATTCAAAAAAATAAATTTCGTCAATTATCTTTATATTTTTTATTTAATTTTGTGATTGAAATGGAAATAATTGATATAGATACAGCAACGCTTACGGATGAAAAGAAAATCGAGCGCATTTTAGAGCTAAAACATAAACAAAATGCTGTCATTTTAGCACATTATTATCAAGATCCTGCTATTCAGGACATTGCTGATTATATTGGTGATTCACTTGCTTTATCACAATATGCTCAGAAAGTTGAGCAAGATGTGATTTTATTTTGCGGCGTGAATTTTATGGCTGAAACTGCAAAAATTTTGAACCCTAATAAAAAGGTGATTGTCCCCGATTTAATGGCGGGATGCTCGCTTGCTGATTCTGCACCTGCTGATGAATATAAGCAATGGATTGATGCACACCCCAATTCTGTGGTTGTGAGCTACATTAATACATCGGCAGAAGTTAAAGCATTGAGCGATATAATATGCACTTCATCGAATGCAATTAAAATTGTTAATTCAATTCCTACAAATAAGCAAGTACTTTTTGGTCCAGATAAATTCCTTGGCTCTTTTGTCAAGCAAGCGACAAATCGCGACATTATTTTATGGGATGGTGCTTGTATTGTCCATCAGAAATTTTCAGAAGAAAAAGTCAAGCAAATGATTGCAGAAAATCCTGATGCTGAAGTACTTGCTCATCCCGAATGCCCACCAAATATTTTGAAATATGCTGATATTATTGGATCTACTACTAAAATAATCAGCCGCGCTGTGGAAAGCAATAAACAAAAGTTTATCATTTTGACTGAACCAGGTGTAATTCATCAAATGAAGAAGCTTGCTCCTGATAAAATTTACCTTGAAGTACCTGATTTGGAAGGATGTAGCTGCAATATGTGTCCATTTATGCGTTTAAATACACTTGATAAAATCATTGCAGCATTGGAAAATTTGGCTCCAGAAGTGAATGTGCGTGAAGATATTCGCCAAAAAGCTTTATTACCAATTAAAAAAATGCTGGAGTTAATCTAATGTTATATAAACAAATAAATGAATTATCTGAAAAATATATAAAATCAAAAATTGCTGAATTTATTGCCGAAGATATTCCTAATAGGGATATTACAACTGATCTTACGATAGACAATCACCAAATTGTTTTGGCACAACTCATTACTCAACAAGATACAGTATTTATTGGTGAAAAAATTATACCCTGTTTTTTTGATGAATCAGTTCATGTTGATATTCTTTTTAAAGATGGCGATTATGTGCAAGAAAATACTGTAGTTGCTCGATTTATTGGACAAGCAACCAAAATTTTAACAATGGAACGGTCGCTTCTTAATTTAATTCAATTGCTTTGTGGCATTGCAAATAAAACACGCAAGTTTGTAGAATTGGCTAAACCTTATGGCATTGAAATACTTGATACTCGAAAGACTACTCCAGGATTGCGTCTATTTGAAAAATATGCTGTTGCAAAAGCAGGTGGTACAAATCACCGTTTGGATTTATCATCAGGCATTCTTATCAAAGATAACCACTTAGCAGGCAAGCAATTAGATATACTTCTTACTCACGTTAAAGAGCATAATTCTACTCATTTGCCCATTGAGGTGGAGGTCGATACTTTTGAGCAATTATATACAGTTTTGGATGTTGGAGTTGATGCAATATTGGTCGATAATATGTCCGCAGAACGAGTTGCCAAAGCTGTGCAAGTTATTCGTAATCATAGAAATGGGAAGAATATATATATCGAAGCTTCGGGCGGCATTAACCTTTCCAATATCGAACCATATTTGCATACTGGCGTAAATGGTATTTCGATTGGTGCGCTAACCCATTCTGTAAAAGCAGTGGAATTGCATATCGAATTTGTCTAAATCAAATGGATATTATTACAGAACCGCAAGATCTATTTTCAAAATCCGATATTAAGAAAATCCTTTTACTACGCCAGGATAGACTTGGAGATGTAATTATTTCACTTCCTTTGTTTGAAGTTTTCAAAGAAAATTTTCCCGATAAAGAATTGCATATTTGTTTAGGTGAAAAGAATATCGCTGCAACACATTTCGTTCAACCATTTTTCAAAAAAATATGGTACTATGAAAAAAACCTTTTCAAAATTATTCCATTGATTTCCCATTTAAATGCGGAACATTATGATTTAACTATAGATTTGCTTGATAATCCCTCGCGAACATCTTCGATTATGATGAAATTGATTAAAAGCAAATATAAACTTGGATTTGATAAGGAAAATCGCAATTCTTATACTCATCTTGTTCCCCTTCCTGATAAGTCTTCTGTGCATATAGTAGATAGATTAATGAATATTTTATTGCCTTTTAATATTTTGCCTGCAAATATTGATAAAAAAATAAATCTACCAATTGATGACAAGATAATAAATCCAATTCCTAAAAATCCAAATAAACATCGCCTTGGGATAAATCTTGCAGGTTCAAGCAAAGCAAAATTTTGGGGTACTGATAATTATATTAATTTTATCAATAAATTTTTCGAAAATCACAAAGATTTTGAAATTTATATTTTTGTTCCAAAAAATTTGCAAGATCTGCAATTGAAATTATGTGAAATAACAAAAGCAGTTCCCGCACCAATTACAGACGATTTGCAATTGCTTGCCAAAATGATTTCCACTTGTGATTATTTTCTATCGCCTGATACTGCAACGGTGCATTTTGCCGCTGCATTCGGAATTCCCACGGTTGTATTTTATTATGTTCCCGAAATTCCGCCAAAATTATTGCCCTGGACGCCATATAAAACGCCACATAAAGCATTGCTCACAACCGATGCGATTGCCTCAATTTCTGTGGATGAAGCTATTGATGCAATGGAAGATCTAATAAACAAATAAATTCCCCCTTAAAAAAGGGGGTAGGGGGATGTTTTATTTAAATGCAGTAGGGGCAATTCATGAATTGCCCCTACAACATCCCCCTGCCCCCTTTGATAAGGTGGAATAGAGGACATCCCCCTGCCCCCTTTGATAAGGGGGAATATAAGACATCCCCCTACCTCCTTTGATAAGGGGGAATAGAAGACATCCCCCTGCCCCCTTTGTTAAGGGGGAAT
>DAOTPH010000015.1:16530-17906 GCA_035451765.1 Bacteroidota bacterium
CCTTTGATAAGGGGGAATAGAAGACATCCCCCTGCCCCCTTTGTTAAGGGGGAATAGAAGACATCCCCCTGCCCCCTTTGATAAGGGGGAATATAAGATGTAGGGGCAATTCATGAATTGCCCCTACAAATTTTTTCTTTAATTTGCATTTATTTTCTTTTTATTTTTTATGAAATTATCAATTCAATCGCCACTAGCGTCGCTCAATAAAACTTATTTGAAGCAGAAGGTTCTGAAAGATGATATTCTCAAATTTAAGAATAACTTAAATAGCTTTTTCAATAATATTAACGAAGAGGAAAGCGAGGACAATCAAAAAAACCATATTCGCGATTTTTTGCTTGAAACCCATTATAAAGGGAAAAATGATATTAACACAAAAGATAAAATTGACCTTGCTATTTTTCTTGATAATAAGAAGATTGGCGTTATCTTTGAAGTCAAAAAGCCATTGAATAAATCAGAAATGATATCCCAATCACAACCGAATGCTAAAGCTTTGCACGAGCTTATATTATATTATTTGCAACAACGAACTCTCGAAAATAACGATGAAATTAAATACCTTATTGCCACTAATTTATATAGCTGGTATATTTTTGATGCAGTCGATTTCGAGAAGCTTTTTTATAACAATAAAGCATTTTTACAAAAATTTAAAAATTGGAATTCCGACCAATTAGTATCTTCTGTTACAGATCATTTCTATTATGAAATTGCCAAACCTTATCTTGATACAATTCAAGAAATTCCCTGCACATATTTTGATGTCTGGGATTTTACGCCAATTTTCCAAAATCCGAATTTTGATTTTTCTGAAAATTCTTTGTATAATCAAGCAAATAACGAATCTATACAAGATTTAAAAATTGTGCAGGAATTCATTGCGCTGTATAAATTGCTTTCACCATTTCATTTATTGAAACAATCTTATGCAAATGATAGCAATGCTTTGGATTTGTCTTTTTATCGCGAATTACTTTATATAATGGGCTTGGAAGAAGCTAAGGAGCAAAATCGCATAATAATTCGACGCTGTCAGAAAAATCGCCAACCTGGTTCATTAATTGAGAATATTTATAATAAATTATATAGTGATGAAGATATTCGAGATAAAATATATAATAATTACAATAAGAGTACAGATATTAATAGTAGTGAAAATATATCCGACCCAATTTTTGATTTGGCTTTGCAATTGTGTATGACCTGGATAAATCGTATTTTATTTTTGAAATTACTTGAGGGACAACTTGTAGCATTCAATAAAAATTCTGCTACTGATTATAATTTTCGCTTTTTAACTACCAATTTTATAAAAGATTATGATGATTTGAATGAACTCTTTTTTGATGTTCTGGCTGTCCCTTACGAAA
>DAOTPH010000016.1:0-17880 GCA_035451765.1 Bacteroidota bacterium
TAATCGCCATCCATTTGCTGAACTATCCCATTCAACATTTTCACCAAAAAATTTATATACAGGTTTTAAACTATCAATTTCAGATAATTTATTACAAAATTGAATTGCATCAATCCAATTTATGCTATCAACGGGTAGACTATAATCCTTTACAATACTTGGATTTACACCCATTACTTGCTCATAAATGAATTGATTTATTTCATTTATAGATATTAAAAATGATTGAGAAATTTGTACTGTATGAAGAGGTTTTTCATCAATTAATCCATTGTTTGAACCCATAACAAATGACCCATTTGCTATTTCTACACATTCAATTTTTGGCAATCTGCTTATTTTTATAGGATATGAATTTGATGTGTCTTTATCGACTATTACTATTATTTTATTTGTGTTAGTTAATGGTACAATAACTTTAATTTGAGAGGTTGTCCATTTCAAGCATTGCTTAGAATTTATAATATTTTGATTATCAAATTTTATGAAACTTGTTATTGAAAGATCTCCGAAGTAAGAACCATAAATTATAAGCGTATCCCCTACCCAAGTATCTTCGGGAATCACTTTATCAATTTTGGGTTTTCCTTGTTCATTGATAATATTTTCGTTGCTACAGCTTACAATAAATAGCAAAAGTAATACAGTAATAAAGTGGCTAAGAAATTTCATATAAATTTAATTCGCAATATAAATCTTTATATAACTACAAAATTAATTCTTTTCATTATAATAATGTTAAAATATATAATCTGATTAGAACAATTTCATTATAGATTTTCATAATTTAGTAAAATTCAAAATAATTCAAGATTAATTATGTTAAACGCTTTACAAATTATGCTTTTTGCCATCGCCTGGTTCATTTTTGGATATTTTTGGTATGGTGGGAAACTAGGGCGAAAGGTCTTAAAAGTTGATAAATCCCGTCCCACACCTTCACACACAAAATACGATGGCTTAGATTTTGTTCCTACAAATCCTGTTGTATTATTTGGTCACCATTTCTCAGCAATTTCAGGAGCAGGCCCCATTGTGGGTCCAATTCTTGCTTATGCATTATTTGGATGGTTGCCCGCATTGATTTGGATATTGATTGGTTCAGTTTTTATGGGGGCGGTTCATGATTTCTCAGCTCTTGTAATCTCAATACGGAATGAAGGACGCTCAATAGTCGAAATTGCTGATGGCGCAGTATCACGCACAGCAAGTACATTATTTGCTGTTTTCGTGTGGTTTACTCTAGCTCTTGTTCAAGCTGTCTTTTCAGATTTAACAGCAAAAACATTAATTGAAGAACCAGGCATTGCAATACCTACAATTGCGCTGATTGCAATTGCTATAATTTTTGGCTTAATGGTGTATAGATTGAAAATCAATTTATTTATTTCGACAGTATTTGCATTAGTTGCCCTTGGATTATCGGTATGGTATGGTTTAGGTCATCCAATTTATCTAAGTTACGATATATGGCTGATTATAATTATTCTTTATTCATTTATTGCATCTATTATTCCTGTTTGGTTGTTATTGCAGCCTCGTGATTATATTTCAACTTATATTTTGATTATTGGAATGGTGATTGGAATTATTGGTGTTATTGCATTAAATCCAACAATTACAGGTCCGGCTTATATTTCATTTGTTAATCAAGGAACACCATTATTCCCAATGTTATTTGTAACGATAGCTTGTGGCGCAATTTCGGGATTCCATTCGCTTGTCGCTTCAGGTACAACAGCAAAGCAATTAGATAGTGAAAAGAATGCTCAAAAAATTGCTTATGGTGGAATGCTTACTGAAGGACTTCTTGCTGTGCTTGTTGTCACAATGGTTTCAAGTGTGCTTGTATGGGACCCAACAGGCACATCTCATAATCCAAACGCTTTTCAGGGATTTCTAAGTCAGAGTGCTGAAATTGTATTTGGAAATGCATTAGGTAGAGTTGCGCAAGTTTTAGGAATTCCACTTATAGTAGGAGTGCAATTTGGAATATTGATGCTAAATGCATTCATTTTGACAACTCTTGATGCATCAGCAAGATTAAACCGATATGTAATGCAAGAAACGTTAGGAATACGTTTTGGTGGTATTTTTAAAAATAGATATTTTGCTTCAGGATCCAGCCTCGTTTTTGCATATATATTGTGTATTGGGAACGGTTATCAAGCAATCTGGCCTATTTTTGGCGCTTCAAATCAATTAATTGGCACACTTGCTTTATTCACAGCATCAGCTTATCTTTTTGGAATTAAAGCACCAAAATGGTTTACGTTAATTCCCGCATATATTATGCTTGCTATTACCGAATCATCATTATTTTATCAAGGTCTGTGGTTATATTTACCACAACATAATTATTTGCTATTGGTTATTGCTGCAATTTTATTCGTTCTTGGAATTTTCGTATCCGTTGAAGCAACGCGTAAAATATTCTTTTCAAAAGAAAAATTAGAACCGTTAATTGAGAAAGATAAATAGATTATTTAATAAATATTCTGAATTTTTCGATCTAGGATACTGATTCTTTTTCTTGCAAAGATTGGATTTCATCGCGCAATTCGGCTGCACGCTCGAAATCCAATTCTTTAGCTGCTTTTTTCATTTCTGCAAAAAGCTCATCAATTAATTCTTGTCTATGCTTTTTGGATAAATGCTCTGAAATTGGGTCTTTAATTTTTACTCGTGCTTTCTCAGATTTTTCCCGTTGAGAAACAACATTTTTATGAATATCAGCAACTGATGTTGCATTCAAAATATCTTCAATTGATTTATAAATAGTCTCAGGATTAATATTGTGCTCTTTATTATATTGCATTTGAAGTTCCCGTCGGCGATTGGTTTCAGCTACTACTTTTTGAATTGAGCCTGTCAATTTATCAGCGTATAAAATTACCTTACCTTCAGCATTTCGTGCTGTTCTACCTGAAATTTGCATAAGCGATCGCTCATCCCGTAAAAATCCTTCTTTATCTGCATCAAGTACTGCAACTAATGATACTTCTGGCAAATCCAACCCTTCACGTAATAAATTCACACCTACTAAAATGTCGGTTTCACCTAATCGCAAATCCCTAATTATATCAACCCGTTCAAGTGCTGAGAAATCAGAATGAATATATGCAACGCGGATTCCAAGATTTTGCAAGTAATCAGCTAAATCTTCCGCCATTCTCTTTGTTAATGTCGTCACAAGCACTCGCTGATGTTTTTCAGCTCTATTGCGTATTTCTTCAATTAAATCATCAATTTGATTGCGAATTGGACGGACTTCAACCACAGGGTCAAGCAATCCTGTTGGACGTATAAGCTGTTCAACAACAACGCCTTCCGATTTTTCTAATTCATAAGGACCTGGCGTTGCGCTAACAAATATGACTTGGTTAATCATCGATTCAAATTCATCAAATTTCAAAGGCCTATTTTCAAGTGCCGATGGTAATCGAAAGCCAAAATCAACAAGTGTTTGTTTTCGCGAACGGTCGCCAAGATACATTCCGCGAATTTGTGGAATCGAAATATGACTTTCATCAACCACAAGCAAATAATCTTCGGGGAAATAATCAAATAAGCATTGCGGACGCTCTCCAAATTGTCTTCCCGATAAATGCATCGAATAATTCTCAATTCCCGAGCAATATCCAACTTCTCGCATCATTTCAAGGTCGAACATTGTGCGTTGCTCGAGCCTTTGTGCTTCAAGCAATTTACCTTGCTCACGCAATTGATTTACCCGCATATAAAGTTCATCTTGTATGTTTGTTATTGCTCGGTCAAGATATTCCTGCGATGTAACAAAGAGCTTTGCGGGATATATCGTATATTCTTCAAAGGTTTCTTCAATTTTCCCCGTTACTATATTAAAAGAGCTAATTCTATCAATAGTATCCCCAAAAAATTCAACTCGAATTGCTGTATCATTTTCATAAGATGGCACAATATCGATTATATCTCCACGAACACGGAATGTACCGCGTTGGAAATCATAATCGTTTCGTGAATAATGTGATTCTGTCAATCTATATAAGAATTTCTGCCTAGGAAATTGCATCCCTACATAAATATGTATTAAAAATTTCTTAAACTCATCTTTATTTCCAATACTATAAATGCTACTTACCGATGCTACTATAATGATATCACGCCTACCTTCCACTAGCGCACTTGTTGCACGCAATCGCAACCTATCAATTTCATCATTTATTGAAAAATCTTTTTCTATATATGTATCTGTTGTTGGAATATAAGCCTCGGGTTGATAATAATCATAATATGAAATAAAGTATTCCACAGCATTTTCTGGGAAAAATTGTCGAAATTCGCTATAAAGCTGAGCTGCTAATGTTTTATTTGGCGAAAGTACAAGGGTGGGCTTTTGCACCTGTTCAATTACATTTGAAATTGTAAAAGTTTTACCTGAACCCGTTACACCCAGCAAAACTTGATATTTATCTCTTCTATTTATACCTTCAACTAATTCTTTAATTGCTTTTGGTTGGTCTCCAGCCGGTTCATAATTTGAATATAATTTGAATTTTTTCATATTTATAGTTATAATGTAATATACTTTAAAAACTCTCTGAATAAATAAAAACGTATATATTTCTTAATTTAGTATTTTTTAAAATATTGAAGAAATGGAAGATATTAAAGAAAATTCTAATCAAAATAAAAATGTCCATGATATGACATATTTTTTGTATGTGCTTAAAAAAAGAAAAGTTCTAATAATTATTATTACACTTTTAGGGGCTGGTATTTCGCTTGCTGCTGCGTTATTAATGCCAAAATGGTATGCTGCTTCTATAAATTTAGTTCCATCAATGGCAAATCAAGAGACTGCGGGGGCGGCAAGTTCTGCCATTTCATCTACATTAAAAGAATTTGGATTGACAAGCCTAACGGGACAAACTGAAGGGAGTTACTCATATCTTGTCATTCTTCAAAGCAGGACTGTTCTTGATTCCATTATTAATTTATTCGAATTAGATAAAGAATATAAAATTCCAAAATCGCAAATGACTGATTTGAGAAAAGAAGTTCAATCAAATATTGAAATCAATTATGAAAAAGAAGGGAATTATATTATTACTGTATGGGATAAGGATAGAAACCGAGCTGCTGATATTGCAAATAGTTATGTAAATATTGCAAACGGAATTTCAATGAATATCTTTCGAGAAGATACTAAATTAAGCAAGGAATATTTTGAAGATAGATTACGAATTGTAGATTCTAGCCTTACAGCAATTGGTAATAAAATGTCTTTGTTTTCAAAATCGACTTTAATGTTTTCACCCACTGAACAAGCCAAAGCTATATCATTATCCTTATCAGATATGAAAGCTGAGCAATTAAAATATGAAATTTTTTATGAGTATTATAAGAAAAATTTTGGCGAGAATGACCCTTTAGCTATTTCTTTTAAAAAACTATCTCAAGAAATGGATAATAAAATTAAAAAAATTCAAAATGAACCTGGTTTCTTAGGCAATTTTTCACTTGCTGAAGCAACTGGAACAGGCGTCGAATATATGCGACTCTATACTGATTTTGAAACAATGACAAAAGTAAAAGCATTTCTTTTGCCAATGATTGAAAAAATAAAAGGCGACGAAATTAAATCTATCCAAAATCTCTTAGTTGTTGATAAAGCAATTCCTCCTGATAAAAAAGACAAGCCTAAACGCTCCCTTATTGTAGCTGGGGGAACACTAGGCTCGTTTGTAATTTCCATTTTGATTGTATTTTTAATTAATTATATTAAGGAATTGCAAGAAGAATTCCGCATACTTGATAATAAACTTAAAAATGAATAATAATAAATTCGGAAGATTTTGGATTTATTCGGTTTTCCTTCTTTCTCCGCTCTATTTTCGCGGACAATCAGAAGGAGTTGATATTTTTGATATCTTCTTTGCTATTTATTATACAGGCACAATTTTATTCTGGTTTTTTTGGTATGTATTTATTCAAAAAAAGAGTTTTATTAATAATATAGCCGATTTTTTTCTTTTTTCCTTTTTCTTTTTATGCATTTTCAATATTGCAATAAGTTTTTTAAATGGTGTTCCGTTAATGTCTGCAATACGGGAATATTTAGTATTCTCATATACATTATTTTATTTTCCAATTAAAGAATATTTTGGAGAAAAAAAATATTTCGTCCATTTTTTGATTATTCTTGCTATTTCCATAATTCTTAACGACTTTGGACAATATTATGATTATTACAATAAATTAAAAGAAGGGGGATTACAGTATGCATATCAATTAGGAGCCGCAGTTAGAATTAATCAACCCACATATAGTTTTGCTCTAATAAGTGGTATAATTTTATTTTTTGTTCCACAGAAAAAATCTACAAAAATATTAATCTTTATTCTTGTTGTATTCACTGCAATTGCATTGATATTAACTTTTTCAAGAACTTTTTGGATGATAGTTCTAATAGAATTAGTTTTATTATTGATTTTTTTTCCCTTAAAAAACAAGGCTCAACTTTCAATTTATCTTGGTACAATTGCAGTAATATTCATTATAGTTTCGAGCATATTCTTTGGTGATATTTCTCAAGCTCTATTCAAAGTCATTGAAAATAGATTTACATCAACTACAATGGGACGAGCAGATTTATCAGTTCAAACAAGATTAGATGAATATAAGGTCGCCATTTCACGAATTAAAGAATATCCTATGGGTGGAAATGGCTTTGCAAAAAATTTCCCATACTATAATCCTATAATTCAAGAGACATTTCACTCACATATTATTCATAACGGTTATCTTTTCTTGATGTATAGGGTGGGAATTCCAATGTCCTTATTATTTTTCTTCTGCTTAATCTATTTTTTATTTAAATCATTAATTACAACTCTTCGTCTTAAAAACCAGTTTTATAAGTTTATTTCTTTAAGTGGTTTCCTTGGTATCTTGACTATGATTATTGGAAATATCACTAGTTCACAATTTGCATATCGTGATGGGGCATTTACTGTTGCATTATGTTATGCTTTTTCCGAACTTGCATATAAATATTTTATACAAAATGAACAAGCAAAAGAAAAAAAGATATTAACATTTATTGAAAAATGAAAATATTTAAGCAAGATAATAATTTATTAGATAATTCAGAATTAGGTGGTTATACAAAAGGAAATTTAGTAAAAATCTTATTAATTTTTATCTTTTCGGTTTATTTTATTCGTGTTTTCCAATTACAATTATTCAGTGGCCAGAAATATAGAACATATAGTGTAGCACAAGCGATTAAGAAAGTCAAAATAACTCCACCTCGAGGCCAAATTTATGATGTCAATGGTAAGATGCTTGTCCATAATCAAGCATTATATAATTTAGTTGTAATTCCAGCAAGTTTCGATTCTACTACATATATTATGCTTAATAATTTAATAGACCTTGAACCTTCTACCATTCAGAAAATATTCTCACTAAAAAATTCTTTTGATAAATATACACCAACTATCTTAAAGAGAGACCTCGATTTTTCAGAAATTTCAGTTCTTAATGAATATCAACAATTTTTACCTGGAATTACTATCCAAGTAGAAACAAAGCGACTTTACGAAGATAGTGTACGGATGCCGCATATTTTAGGCTATATTCGCCAAGTAAGTGAGGAGCAAATTTCTAAAGCCCCATACTTAGAATCGGGAGATATGATTGGACAAAACGGTGTTGAAAAGTCTTATGAAGAACTGTTAAAGGGCATTGATGGCTACGAATATATCGCTATTGACCGTAAAGGGAAAAATGTTTCTAAGTTCAATGAGGGAAAGCAAGACCAAAGCTCCGTAAGCGGTACAAATTTGTATCTTACAATAGACTTTGAACTTCAAAGATACGCAGAAGAATTGCTCGACGGATATCGTGGCTCAATAGTAGCTATTGATCCTCGCAATGGTGAAATTCGTGCCCTTGTTAGTAAACCTGATTATGACCCTAACATTTTTAATGGAAAATTATCTCAAACAGATGTTGATTATTTATACAATAATAACAATTTTCCTCTTATTAACCGAGCTATCCAAGGACTTTATCCGCCTGGTTCTACTTTCAAAATGCTTATTGCACTCGCTGCTTTACAAGAAGGGATAATTACTCAAAATTCGACTATTTATTGTAATGGTTCCTTTCATTATGGGGATAGGGATATAAAGTGCCACGGTGCTCACGGAAATATTAATGTAATAGGTGCAATTCAAAATAGTTGCAATGCCTTTTTCTGTCAGCTTGGATTAAGAATTGGTATGGATAATTTCGAAAAATATGGTAAGATGTTTGGTTTTGGGCAACTTACTAATATTGATCTTCCAAATGAAAAATCAGGTTTATTACCTACAAGATCTTGGCTTTTTGAAAATGCAGGTAGAAATGTTAGCTTAGGTGGAAGATTGGTCAATTATGGAATTGGACAAGGTGAAATTCTTGTTACCCCTCTCCAAATGGCTGTCTACACTGCTGCTATTGCTAATAAAGGAACAATATATCAGCCTCATATTGTCAAAGAAATTGAAGAAATTGCTACTCAACGAAAGGAAATTATTCCTTATAGTTCTCAAAAATTAAATATTAATAGTGCTTATTTTGATATTATTCAACAAGGTATGCTGAGAGTTGTTACATCGGGAACAGGTACTTCTGCCTATGTACCTGGATTGACAGTATGTGGGAAGACAGGCACTGCTCAAAACCCACACAAAGATCACAGCTGGTTTGTCTGCTTTGCACCTATGGACAATCCGCAAATTGCTATAGCTATAATTGTTGAAAATGCAGGATGGGGAGGTGCAATTTCTGCACCAATTGCACAAAAATTATTAATGAAATATTTCAATATTAAGATTCAATCTCCTCAGCTAATTGATTCCACATCAACAGCAAATGCAACAGCCACAAGATAATATTATATTATTACTCTTTTTGAAAATGCTTAATTAGAATTAATTGCTTCAAGCAATAAGGTTAAAGCCATTCCAACAGATCGCTCCCGATTTACCTCTCGAAACTCACCGAAATGATATAATTTTGCAAAAGTGTTATCCTGAGTCGATATACCAATCCATACTGTTCCAACAGGTTTGAGAGGTGTTCCCCCATCAGGACCCGCAATTCCTGTTATAGAAATTCCATAATCAGCATTGAAAATATTACGAACATTCATTGCCATTTCATAAGCTGTTTGCTCACTTACAGCGCCAAATTCATCAAGTGTTTTTTTATTAACATTTAGAAACTTGACCTTTGCTTCATTACTATATGAAATAATGCCACCAAGAAAATATGCAGATGAACCAGGTATATCAGTGAATTCTTTCCCTAAGAGCCCACCAGTACAAGATTCCGCAACAGCCACAGTTTGATTTTTATCTTTTAATTTTTCTCCAACAATTTGTGAAAGACTTTTATCATCCTCTGATACAATATACTGGCCAACTTTATCATATAAAATTCTCGAAAGTCTATCAATTTCAATTTTTGCCTCTTCAAATGTATTTCCTTTTGCTCCGATCCTTAATCGCACACCTTGATAGCTTGGCAAAAATGCAAGTGAACTGTTCCCAAGAAATTCATTGATATTTCCAATTTTTTCAGCAAGTTCAGATTCAAATGCACCTGCAGTAATAAATGTTTTATATAATATGACTTCACACTTTAGATTATTTATCTCTTTTATTACAAAAGGAATTATATGATTTGTTGTGATATATTTAACTTCTGCTGGAACCCCAGGTAATGCGATTAATGCTTTGCCATTTTTTTGGAATAGTAAACCCGGTGCTGTTCCTACTTTGTTTTCAAGGGGGAGACTTTTAGAGGGAATCATTGCTTGATTTTTGACTAAATCGGTAAGTTCTCTATTGTGAATCTTTAAATAATTCAAAAGTGAATTATAAACATCTTGGCTAAATATTAGTTTGTCGTTAAAATATTCAAGCAAAACAGGTTTTGTAATATCATCATGAGTGGGTCCAAGTCCACCTGTTGTAATTAGCAAATCATTTTTTTTGAAAAGATCATCAATTTCCCTTAGCATAATTTCTCTATCATCGCCAATAGTTCGATGTTCAGAAATAAATGCGCCTGTACCTGTTAATTGCACAGAAAGCCAAGCTGCATTTGTATTGACAACTTGGCCTATTCTGACTTCATCACCGATTGTAAGTATTCCAATTTTATACATTATTTTGCGGGAACAGGTGCTTTGAGGATAGCATCGCTATCCTTGACTACTCCATAAAGATTTATATAAACATTATCTGAATTAGGATCGTCAGTCGAAAGTCTAATATAACCATTGAAATTACCTGCCTTTCTGGGAGTTAATCGTGCAGTGCAAGATAAAACTTGATTTGGAGCAATTGTTTGTCCTTTTTCAATATTCACAACTAAATCGTCAGGTGAATGAGCAATATCGGTGATTGTTATTGCTTTATCCCCTTGATTTTTCAACTGAAATGAATAGGTTGCTTCTTTATTAAGCGACATATCAGAATTTGTAATATTTGAATTTGGTTGAACAATTAATGGCCTAAATACATTTGTCTTCAAATAAATGTAAGTATCCTTATTAACTGGATCATTTGAAGTAATGCGGATAGATTTTGTTATACTTCCTGTATAGCTTGATATATTTAATGAAATATCAAGAGTAGCTTCTTCACCTTGCTTTAATTCATTTTTGTCTAATGGTGCAGTAGTGCAGCCGCATCCAGGCTTCACTTCATAGATTTTAAGAATATCATTCCCTGTATTTTTAATCTTGATTTTAACTTTCAATGGGGAATCTTTGGGATATGTTGTCCCCCAATCGTAGTTATTTCCTCCAATGACTTCTAATTTTGGTTGAGAATATCCGCAGGATACAATAGCGAATATTAGTGAAAGCATTAATGCAAATTTTTTCATATAATCACCTTTTGAATAATATGATCTTCTTTTTTAAAAATATTGAAATAATTAGACGAGTAAAAATTCTTATTTGTTTAAAAATTATTATTTTTTTTAAATTTGTAAAGATAAAATTTTGATTAATGGATAAACCCTATACTTTCTTAGTTGCAGGTGGTGGTACGGGCGGTCATCTTTTTCCAGCTCTGGCGGTTGTTGAAGAAATTCAATCTCAATGCCCAAATTCCAGTTTCCATTTTGTTGGTAGAGCAGATAAAATTGAAGGGAAAATTATTCCAAAATATGGTTATGATTTCCATCCTATAAATATCGAGGGACTGAAATCATTTTATTCCCCCAAAAATATAGCAATTTTATTTAAAATATGGAAAAGCAAAAAAATTATTAATGATTTATTAAGAAAATATCAAATTGATGCTGTAATTGCAACAGGTTCTTACATCAGCTATCCACCTTGCAAAGTTGCAAGCAAAAGGAATATTCCATTTTTTTTAATTGAATCTAATGTCAATCCCGGCAAAACAATTTCTCTACTTGCAACAAAAGCAACTATTCTTTTTACTTCATTTCCCGAAACTGAAAATTATCTCAAAAATAAAAAAGTTAAACAAATAATTTATTCGGGAAATCCTATTCGTAAGATTTTTTTCAATTCAATTACTAAACAAGAAGCAAGAATAAAATTTGGATTAAAACCTGATTTAAAAACTGTATTTGTTGTTGGTGGAAGCCTCGGCTCGAAAGTAATTAATCAATGTATCGAAGCTAATTTGGAGAAATTTGAAAACAATAATATTCAACTTATATGGCAAACGGGCAGTAATTATCAAGTTGAAAGAAAGATTGGTAATAATGTACTTCAATTGAACTTTATTGAAGATATGGCATCAGCTTATTCTGCTTCAGATTTAGTAATTTCACGGTCGGGTGCTTCTGCTATAGCGGAAATTGCGATAGTGGGCAAACCTTCTATACTTATACCTTATCATCAAGGTTTAAACGATGAGCAATTGCGAAATGCTAAATATCTTGAAAAAATGAATGCCTCAATTGTCATCATGCAAGATAATATAAACCAGATGCTTATTAATACAATTATTAATCTCTTAAATGATCCTGAAAAATTAAATGAGATGGAAGCAAATGTTAAAAAATTTGCAAAACCTGATGCAAGTAAAATTATCACTGAAAACATATTAACAAATTTGAATAATTTTAACAAATAAATACAATCAATATGATGAGTGAAGAAGAAATTAAAAATGAAATTATTCCAACAAAAACATTCTATTCCCAACTTGATTATTATTGGAAATCTCTTGCTATTTATGCTATTTGTTTGAGTATTGTCATTCTAATACGCCAAACAATTTCTCAAGATAAATTGATTATTGCAATTTATCAGCCAATTATATTAATATTATCTATTATTATAATTATTACGACAATTGCATTGCTTTATCAAGTTTATTTGAAACGCGAAATTATTATTAGTTCTGAGGGTATCAAAGTATCTCGTAGAGGTTTTAATAAGTTCTATCCAATAGAAATGATTTCGTGGATTTATATCCCCGAGATGTTTAATGGTAAAAATAATCGAAATAGATATATGCCTGTAGTAATTCATTTAAAAAATAATAGAAAAATCCGTATAAATCCTGTTATTTATAAAAATGATAAGGAATTACTAAATTTGCTTATTCAACTAAAAGAATTTTATAAATTATAATCCTTACTTAAATTTTAATTAAAATTCTAATGATTAATAAATTAATCCATATTTCCTTATATTTTACATTTCTGCTGTCCTCTATTCAAATTGCGATAAGCTCTCCTAATACTAATGTGAATATTATTGATTCCCTTTTAAATCAAGGATATATTCAGCTTTTTTCTTATTATAATATTCAAAATCACGATACACTTGTTTATGTATTATCTGATACACCATTTTATGATTATTTAGAAAAATCGTTGATTGATTATGCATTTGCGAATAATATTAAATTAATAAAGTTCCAAAATTTCGGTAAAGAAAAAATGCATTATATTAAAATTCTTCCTTTTGCACCCGATATTGTTTATAAAGAAAATATAAACAATTATATACGAACAATTTCATTTAGTTTAGAAGCTATTGAAGTTTTTCCTGACGGCACAATTCAAAATAAATTCGAGAGAACTTATAAATATACTGATACCCTAAAAGAAGTTGATTTGAATTACATTGAGAATGAGGCAATGCCAATTTCAAAGGGGAAAAAGGAAAAAAAAGAATTAAGCCTATTCGACAAAATAATAGAACCTGTAATAATAGTAGCTACATCGGCTTTGACTATAATCCTGTTTTTTACAGTTCGTTCAAAATAAATTATTGCAATTTAACTAGAATAAAAAAGGGATGTTTGTAATAACATCCCTCAATAAAAAAAACAATATTTTTATCTTAATTTCTGACGAATTTTCTTTTCATTTAACCCACGTATAAAGTATATCTTTGAGCGACGGACATTCCCTTTAGAAACCAATTCAATATTTTGGATTATAGGAGAATATAATGGAAATATCCTTTCAACGCCAATGTTGTTCGAAATCTTTCTTACAGTAAAAGTTTGGTTTATACCTGAGCCTCGTCGGCTTAATACAATTCCTTTGAAGTTTTGGATACGTTCTTTTTCACCTTCAATAACACGCACAGCTACATTAATAGTATCTCCCGGGCGGAAATCAGGGATATTTGTATAGTTGGGATTTTTTTCTTTACGTAATTCTTCTATTTCGTTAATAACTTTATCTTCAATTACTTGCTTAGCTTCCATCGAATTTGAAATTTAATAAAAATACAAAATTAAGAAATTTCTTTAAAATAATGGGATAATTTATTTTGATACTATCACAATTTCTGTTCTTCTATTCAATTGTCTTCCAAATGTTGTTGAATTAGAAGCTAATGGTTTAAGCTCTCCATAACCTACCGTTTGAATTCTATCTGGACTTATTCCCCTTTTTATTAGATATTGTTTTACTGCTTCCGCACGCTTTTCCGAGAGTATTTGATTTGCTTCCAGAGATCCTACATTATCTGTATGTCCCTCAATTAAAATTTTAATTTCAGGTCTTGAAACCATAAAATCTGTGAGAATATTTAATTCTTTTACTTCTTTAGGGAGTTGGTAACTATTTACGTCAAAAAGTAAATGTTCAAGAATGAGCTTTCTGCCAAGTTCAACGATTGGAATTGTTTTTCTAACAATTTTATTTGTTTTTGAATTATAAACACCTATCTCAATTGAATCAGGTATTGAAGCTTGATTAGAATTATAGGTAACAATAAAAATGTTTGTTAATTGGCTAGAAAAATTATCGAGTACAGTTGAAAACGGATATTCTATATCATAATTCGTTCCACGTGTCTTTTTTGAAAAAGTTGAATATTGCGTTAATTTTTCAGGAACGATGCTAAAAACGCGAATTTGCTCTCTCTGCAGAATAGTTATAATATCATCCATTGTAAAGTTGGTCCGCCCGTCACCTGTTTCTCCTCTTGAATGAAATGGAGCATCAGTAATCAAAACATCAACTTTTGTCGCTTCCTTGCGAAAGTTAATTTTAGAGGATTGATTGAGTGCTTCTAATGCATTTTCTTTCTCATCTCCTCCTCCAAATGCTTTAACGGATGAGATCCATCCAAGAAACTCATATACATTTGTTGTGGGTTGGTAGACTCTTTCAATTTCATCAGAAAATAATATTAAGCCTAATCTATAATCTATACCACGTTTGACAAGCTTTTGTGTAAAATTAACAATATTATTTTTTATTCCGTCAATATATTGTTGCATTGAACCCGTTTTATCGACGATGAAGATAAAATCAACTGCAATTTTTTCGGGAGTTTTGATTTTTTCTATACTTATAATCTTCTTCTGTACTCCATTTTCATAAATAAATACATTATTTGGTTCAAGAGTATCTAAGGGTTCACCGAATTTGTTCGATGCTTCAACTAATATCTTGACAGTCGGGAACTGGCTAATATCAACACTTTGAATTGTAAGGGAGATTTCTTGGCGTGCTGATTCGATTTTGGATTTTGTTAAAATATCAGATTCTAATTGTTCATTTTGTGCAAAAGAAATATTAAATAATAATATATTATTTAATATAAGTATAAAAATAAATTTTCTGGTTAAAGGCTTAATTAGCATAATTTTTATTTTTTATTAAGTAGAAATTTAAAAGTACTCTTATCTCCTTTATAAATTAATTAAATTAACAAACAATCATATAAATTAATTAAACAAGGGGTTATATGCCCCTTGTTTATTTAAAATATAAGTTATTTTATAAAAATTCATAATTATATTGTCAACCGTAAAATAGGTGAAATCATAAAGAAATTTCTGATTTCATAAGGACGTAATGGTCGCAAAGGTGTTGAATATTTTGCTTCAATATATAACCAATTTCCAAATATTGGTAACCAGATGTCGCCTAGAATTATTTGATTCGAATATTGAATACTTACACCAAAAGGAAATGCTGCTTGATTTCGATAATCGATTTTGAAATATATCCAATCGCCGAATTCATTTGGTTTATATAATTTCAATCCTGAACGATTTTTGCTCAATGAAAATACGGTCGCACCCCCTAAACCTGGACTTTTAATTAATGCTAATTCTTTTACATCTGAATATGTAATACCTAAATCAAAGCGTAAGTAATTTTCGGGATTTTGAGGATTTAACCACCAATTATAATATACTGATACAACACCGCTAGATCTAAGGGCTGGAGCAACAGAATCTATTCTTCCACCATCCACAAGTTGTTTGGGTTTATAAAATCCATATTTATCAGTCTCGATATTGAAGTCTTCGTCTAAGCTACTCATTGGTATCTCGGCTCTGATACTAACTCCTAGTTCAGGTCTAAATGGCATATTGAAATCCATACCCGCAACCATTTTTCCATCATTAGCATTATTAAGTGTTCTTTTTGGTATCCAAGAAAACAATGTCCCAGGATCAATTCCACTTGAAGTTCGGTATGCGCCACCTAAATATGCATTAATAAGATATGGTATCGAACGGCTCGTTCTGGCATTTTTATTAACATATAAAGGTCTCTGCAATACAAGTTTGTTTTCACCTGCATACCAATATGGATAACCTATCTCATCGTTTCCTATAGTTGAACGTACCCAAAATCCAGTTTCACCAATTTTTATTGTTTGCTCAAATAATGATAGTGTAAAAGCTTGATTAACATTAGTTGGTTGCAAATAATTTATGATAGCATCTGCTTGACTTTGAGTTAATGGAATTTCTGTTGGTATATCTGTATAGCAATAATCACGTTTAGCTTTATCTTGGGCATAACCGCGCTCTTTGCCTGTGTATTTATAATAGCCTGAAATAAAACCTGTTAGAATGTCTCCAAATTGTGATTCAATTTCCACAGCGTTCATTGATGCTTTTCCGCATGTAATATTTAATATTTGAAACACTTCATCATCATATTCTCTAGGCGCAGCAAGCACTTCAATTGATTGCTGATCTAATAAGCTTTTATCGTAATTAGATGCAAGAAATGCATGATAAATTTGAATCTGCAAGTCAGGCTCGCAAATTTTCCATCTTGGGAAATATTTTTTTACATCTGGATTAATAGTAGTTAATGAATCTATAATTGCTTGCTTATCTATTGTCTCATCTGTTTGGCTAAAAGTTCTGCCCGAAAATAATGAAATAAAGATAAGTGTCATTATTAAGATATTTTTTACATTATTGTTCATTTTTATTTTCATTTTTTTTCAAACATTAGTTTTAAAAATTAATAATAAATCTTGCCATTGGTAAGAAGAAACTCTTATTTTCCCATACGTGTGGAGAACTTGCAAAAACTTTAAAATATGCATTAGCATCAAATCTTAAGAATAATCGATTTTTTACAACAGATATTTGGAGCCATGCGTTTCCATATAATGATTCATCAAATAATTGAATTGATGCACCAAATGGGGTTGTTAATCCCTTAGCCATAAAATCTAATCGTGTAGCAATTCCACCTATAGTTTCGGTCTTTGCCTTTTGATAATAGACTGTTTTGATCCGGGTTACTGAATCCATTTTTGACTGATAATTCCAAGTCTCAGCGGAATAAATTGAAGCACCTACACCAAATCTGAATTGATAATTTTCATCTATATTTATACCGAAAGTATAATAAGCAGTGGCATTTCCCCTTATTAACCAATCATCGTCACCAACTTTATATTTATAAATATTCGGGTCTAAATCTCTATTTTTATATTTGCTTGGTTTAGCATCCCCAAACACATAAGCTCCATCGATATGAAAAATACCACTTCCTGGTAGAATTAGAATTGGAAAGTCAAGCTTTCCCGATACTCCAACTCCTGCATAAGTTAGTTTTCTTGGAATACTAAATACATTATTAGTCATTGCTGACCATCCAGATGTTGGAAGTATTATGCCAAGTTTAGCAGCATCCCACAATGCGTTTATTGTCATTCGCTCGCTCCAAATAGATGGATAATTAATCGATTCCATTCCATATTTCATTTCTAGGCCAAATTTAGGTAATTGCTCATTGGCAACTAAACTAATTGTGTCAGAAGTACCATCTGCATAATTTTCGATATTGTAATCATAACGTGTCCACCGAATTAAATCAGGACATAAAATTACTTCGTTTTTGCGACCGTACATATCGTTAGGTTGTCCTTCAGTAACTCTCAGAAATTTCTCAATATCTTCGTTTTTAATTTCAAATTTATCAGATACTAATGAATTTGAGACACCATATTTTTTTGGTGCAAATCTTAAAAAAGTTCCTATTCCTTGTGCTTCAAGAGTCTTATTTACAATGTTATTTTGCCTGAAAGCATTAATCACAAGGTCATACATATTATTAGCACGG
>DAOTPH010000017.1:0-17659 GCA_035451765.1 Bacteroidota bacterium
CAATATTTGCCCCGACATCAATTACTACATCTCCTGGCAATAGGGACTCAAAAATGTCCTTGAGCATATCATATTCATAAAAAGTGCGGTTATTTATTATTGATTTTTGGATATAATCCTCGGTATTGGGAAGATAAAAATTGACTGTATCGCATAATATTTTAAATTGATAAATATTATCATTCATATCAAAAAATGGTTATAACTGAAAAAATAAAATTATATAAAAAAATTATACCAAATTAATGAATTTCAATTTATTTATAAATAAATTACTTTCCATACCTTGCCAACCCTTATAATTTCGCATTGTAATTAAATAGTGAGTATTTAAAAATGTGGATTGAAATATTTAAAACGGGTTTGCATACCGATTCTAATGGTCAAACTCAAGAATTTACAGCTGAGGATTTGGATAAAATTGTCCAAACCTATAATACACAAATAAAAGAAGATGCTTCAAACGCTGCCCCTGTCGTCAAAGGGCATCCCGAAAGTAATGCACCATCCTATGGCTGGGTAGCACAGCTCGCCCGGCGTGGCACAACATTGCTTGCAAATCTTAAGGATCTATCTCAGGATTTAGTTGAGGATATTCGCCAAAAGCGTTTTCAAAAAGTTTCTATTTCGCTTTATCCAAATCTTATGCTCAGGCATATCGGGATGCTCGGTGCCGCAACGCCAGCTGTGAAAGGCTTGAAACCTATTGAATTTACCGACGATTTCTCGGAATTTCCCGATGAAAATGAAATAGATAATATTTTTGAATTTCAAAGTGAATTGCAAACATTAAAAAATGAAAATTCTATTTTAAAAACAAAGTTAATAGAATACGAAGAGCAAATCGCTACTGCAAATTTTAAAGAATTCTCTGAAAAAATCTTTCAGAAAGGCAAATTACCAAGCAATTTAAAACCGCAATTGATTGATTTGCTTTCTGCAATTCATTATATCGATAATCAAGGAAATTTAACGAAAAAATTAATTGATTTCATTGAAAAAATAACCACAATCGCACCTCTTGGAGAATTTGCACGTAGAGATAATGCTGTTGCATATAATTTTCAAGAAAAATTCGGAGGGAAAATGATTAATCCTGAACGTAAGGAAATGGATGAAGAAATTCAAAAATTGATTTCTACAAATCCAAATTTGAGTTATGAAGAAGCATTTAACTATATAATTAACAATTAAGGAGAAAATAATATGGCAGAATCACGCATTGACCAGCTTCGTATGGTCGATCCAGTATTAACAAATATAGCACAAGGCTATACACCAACAAATTTTATTGGGGATAAATTATTCCCAATCGTTAAGGTTTCTGCACAAAAAGGTAAAGTGCCTAAATTCGGCAAAGATTCATTTGTTGTACGTAATTCTGAACGAGCAATTAGAAGCAATTCTAATAGAATTCCAACAAGCGATTATGACACAATAGAATTTACTTTGCGGGAAAGGGACCTTGAGGTTGCAATGGATTATATTGAAGAAATGGAAACTTATGATGCACTGAAATATGAACAAAAACTTACAACTGATTTGCTTAATTTGCTTGCATTGGAGAGAGAGAAGGTAATTGCTGATTTCGTGCAGAATCCACTAAATTTTGATGCATCATCAAAAAAGATCTTAGAGGAAGGAGAATCATTTAATAATGGCGGAGCAAATCCACTTACTATAATAACCGAAGCCATTGAGCAACTAAGACAAAACATTGGAAGAAGCCCTAATATTATTGTAATGGGAATGGATACATATCAAGCTATACTAACAAATTCAATTATTATTTCTTATTTGATGAATTCAGGATTATTGAAATTATCTTATGAAATGCTGCAAAAATACTTTGGGATTAACAATATTGTTGTTGGTACGGGGGTGTATTCGGAAGATGGAAGACTATTTAAAGATATTTGGCAAAATAATGTAATAATTGCTTATGTAGATCAATCTGAGAAATCTCGTAGGACACAATATAATCCAAGCTATGGCTATACGTTTCAAAGAGAGGGTATGCCTGAAATCGATTCATATTATGAAAACGGGGGAAAAATCAAGATAATTCGAGCCACAGATAATTGGGAAATCAAAGCAGTAGCTCCCGAAGCTGCATTTTTAATTAATAATACAATTCAAAATTTAGAGGTATAAATGTCAACATCAGCATTAACTTATCAACCTATTTTAAGGCTCACTATAAGAGCCGGACAAGATATAACAGCATATCATTTTGTGAATTTTGAGGGAAATATTTGCGACTTAGGCGAACAATCGCTTGGGGTTGCAGATTATGACGCAATTAGCGGCGAAAATATATCAGTTATAACGCTTGGTACAGCAATTGTGAAAGCCCGCGAAGATATTGAAAATGGACAATATGTTTCATCAGATGAACTTGGCAATGCAAAAGGATTTCTTACGGGCGAAAAAATTTGTGGCAAAGCAATTGGAACTTCAAGCAATGGATTTGTAAAAGTATTATTAATGCAAAATTAAAGGCGACACAGTGTGGGCAAATATTAAAAATATTATTTTACGAAATTCTGTTCTGCTTTTGCTTGGCATATTTGCATTATCTCTGTTAAGTCCAAATGCAGCAGAAATTAAGACATTGCTATTTCTGATTGTTTTAGAATCGCTTGCCATAGCATTATCAAGTTTGTCATCATTTATTTTTACTAAGTTGGATTTTATAAAAAGTGAATCGACAAATGTGTTATCCACAATTTTTCTCTCGGTACATTTGCTAATTGGATTTGGTGTATTGGGGATATATTTCACGTTTTATTAATATAGAAATATGAAAAAAATAGTATTAATATTTCTTTTGCCTATTACATTGTATTCTCAGTGTAAATATGAATTACCTGCAAATAGCCAATTGCTTGATAAATCTATGCAAATTGCAATTGCACAAGTTGGGACAATCGAAAAATCAAATCGCAACGATGGTGCGGTGGAAAAATATTGGCGAGCTGTGGGGCTGACCGCACCAAGTCCATATTGTGCTGCAGGTGTTTACTTTTGCTTTGCTGAAGGATGCAAACAATTGAATTTGCCAATTTCACATATTCCAATTCCAAGGACGGGACTTGCTCAAGCTATATATAATTATGCAAAATCTAATGGGAAAAAGCAAATTTACAAGGCTAAAATTCACAACTTGATTGTTTGGCGAAAAGGACAATCGACGTTTGGCCATATCGAACGAATTATCAATGTGCAAGAAGCAGGATGGGTGCATACTGTGGCATTTAATGTGAAAAATGAAGCAACAGGCAAAGAAGGCGTATTTATTAAAAAACGCAATATTTATCATCCAATTAGCAGATTGAAAGTGCTTGGATTAGTTGGATTTAATGCAATTGATTGATGACAAACAAAGATAAAATATTGTCAATTTTGATTTTGCTTAATCTGCTTTTCTTGATATTGTTAATTTTCAGTCATAAACATAACGAGCCAATTATTCAGGAAAAGCAGATTAGGGATACAATTTTGCAGGTGATTCCTGCCGAACCTATTATCATTGAAAAAACAATAGCAAAAATAACATACATTCGGGATACAATAATTCAGACGCAACCATTTGTTGCACAATTAGATACGGTAATTAAATATGATACAATTCGGATGGGATACCAATTTCCTGAGAATTATTTTTCTCTTGAATATCGCAAACATCCCGATACATTGAAAACAGAAATCATTACTCGAACAATAGAAAAGAAACCGAAGTGGTGGGAAGAACCTGCTTATTTTATTGGTGGATTTATTTTTGGGTATTTTATAAAAAAATAAGGTGAAAAATTGATACCAAACTCATTATTAACTAACGAGTTAGTGACCCGCGATAATGCGTTAACATTTCAGCGATTTATTGGGATGCTTCCTAATCCTGATAAAGTCATTATGCAAAATGGTGGTGTCGGGAAAATATTTCCTGAGCTAAAAAATGACCCACATATTTGGTCCTGTATGCAATCCCGAAAATCGGGAATTCTTGCACAAGATTGGGAGATACAAGATAAGGATGCAAGCTCAGGTGTGGCAAATTTTGTGAAAGGTGTATTTAAAAAAATTGATGTATTTACATTAATTAGTAATATCTTGGAAGCTGTATTTACCGGGATGCAAGTACTTGAAATAATTTGGAAATACGATGCAGATGGGCATATTATTCCCCAAGATATTATTGCAAAACCACTTGAGTGGTTTTATTTTGATGAAAATAATAATTTAAAATTTAGAAAACAAGGCGAAACACACGGCGAGGCTTTACCTGATTACAAATTTTTAATGCCACGATATTTTCCGACATTCAATAATCCCTATGGTGAGGCGTTGCTTTCCAAATGCTATTGGCCTGCAACAATTAAAAATCTTGGATTTAGATTTTGGATGAATTTTTTAGAAAAGTATGGTTTGCCAATTATAATTGGGCAATATACATATTCCCCAACAGCAGAGGAATTGCAAAGCCTTAGCGACAGATTAAAGGAGCTTGTCGAATCTCAAGCAATTGCAACACCAAATGATATAAATATTGATATTCGCGATATTGGGCAATCGAAATCTGTGGATCTGTATGAACATCTAATAAAAATGGCAAATTCAGAAATATCTAAAGTGCTACTTTCTGAAACATTGACAACAGAAATTGAACGAGGCTCTTATGCGGCGGCAGCTACGCATTATAAAGTTCGTGAAGATGTGATAATGGGTGATAGAATATTAGTAGAAAATACAATTAATACATTATGCAATTATATTACTGAATTAAATTTTCCTGCAAAGCAATCGCCTATTTTTAAATTTCGAACACAAAGGAATTTGGAATTTGACATAGAAAATGATGTAAAGCTTGCATCTATTGATAATTTCAATTTCACAAAAGAATATTTTATGAAAAAATATGACTTGAATGAAAATGAATTTTTTATAAAAAATATTTAATTTTTTTGAATAAAAAGCAAATAAATACGTTTACATTAAAAAAATTATTTTGAAATTAATATAGAGAAAGAATAATGAATGTTTGTGTTATAATTCCAGCTGGAGGAAAGGGCGAGAGATTTGGTAGCGAGACTCCAAAGCAATTTATTGATTTAAAAGGGAAACCTGTAATAGTACATACAATAGAAAATTTTAATGAAATTGATGACGTGAAATCGATTGTGATTGCTGTGCATTCGGAATGGTTTACATTTACAAAGGAATTAGTGCAATCATATAAATTAGAGAAAGTCAAAGACATAGTTGTTGGTGGCAAGGAGCGTCAAGATTCAATATATAATGCACTTCATTCAAAAGCGACTTTAGATGCCGATATAGTATTGATACACGATTCAGTTAGACCATTTATTTCACAGCAATCAATTAAAAAGGTAATCACCGCAGCGGATGATTTTGGAGCTGTAATACTTGGTACAACACCAAAAGACCCCGTTAAAGAAATTGATTATAAGGGAGAAGTTATCCGAACATTGCAACGTGGAAAGCTATCAATTTCACAAACGCCTCAGGCATTTTGGCGGGATATAATAATGAATTCTTATGAAAAAGCCAGAGAAGTCAATTATGTGGGTGCTGACAGCTCGCAATTAGTAGAATTTGCAGGTTATAAAGTATCTGTGATTGAAGGTGAAGATACAAACATAAAAATTACAACACCACTCGATTTAAAAATTGCCGAGCTAATACTTGAAGAAAAGACAAAAGAAGTCTTGGTTTAAATTGACTGCAAATCTTGCTATTGCATCTTCGCGATATTGAACATATATTTGAATCCAAGCCCAAGCGATGCTGGCCTTGGGCTGTAGGAATCAGCTGCGCCGCTTCCCATAGGGTCATTATGCTGGAAATCTTTTATTGACCCCGTAAAAGAATAATTCCCTTCAAAGAAAAGAACAATCCTGCCTGTTTCATTTGCGTATAACAAAATTTCATAGCTTAAGTTTATTGCAATCAATGTATTTAATATAGATTTTGAAAGATCAGCATCTTCCTTTTTTCCCGCAAGTGGAATATCGAAATTCACCCCTACTAAAAAGCCTGAAATATTAAGACTTGGATTAATTTGAAAATAATTAATATAAAAATTTTGATTAGGGCATAAATTACAATTAAATTTTTGGACATACGAGTGCGTTGCATAACCCAAGTCAAGCTGAGCACCTAATTTTGTATCTTTTACCAATGGATAATAGAATGACACTCCAAAATCGGGCAAATTGTTAAAACCTATATCGTTTTTAATTCCTCTCGGTGTCGAATTTGCATTTACACCTGCCGAATAGCTAATGTATGCTCCCAGGCTCATTGGGAAATTTTGAGCATACATTTGGGTGGCTATCAAAAAAGTCGTTACCAAAATCATAATTTTGTATTTCATCTTTTTTCTGAGTTTGTTTATGAATGCAAATGCAAATTATGAAAAAAATATAAAAAATACATATATATTTTTGGATTTGGATGGAACAATTACCCAAAATGATTTAACTGATGTGATTTTTAAGAAATACGGCGATTTCGATGGAACTTTGGCAAAATTGATTAATAAAGAAATTTCAATATTTGATTATTGGAGAGAATTTGCAAAAGCTTTGCCTGAGGATTTCTTAGAAATTGGATTAAATGAAATAATCGAAAGCGAGCAAATTGACCCGTATTTTATTTCATTTATTGAATTCTGCCAAAATAATAATTTACCTGTTGCAATAATAACAGATAATTTCGATTTAATTATTGATAAATATTTAAAAGCAAAATTGCCTGAAAATATTTATAAAGATAAAATTCAAACTAATATATATTGCAATCGATTATTAAAAACCGAAAATGGATTTATGGCTCAATTTCCTTATGCAAGTGAAAATTGCCAATGTCTTTCAGCTGTATGCAAAATGAACGTAATTTTAACATCGACACCTGATGATTCAATTGTGATATACGCTGGCGATGGGTTTTCTGATTTTTGCGCTGCGAGGGTTTCGGATATTATTTTTGCAAAAAAGACACTTGCAAAATATTGTAGTGAGAAACGAATTCCGCATTATACATATAAATCTTTTTTTGATATTGAAAAAATTTTAAGCAAATTATTAAATCAATCTATATTACGTCAACGTTATCAAGCCCATTTGAATAGAAAGGAAGCTTATGAAATTGAATAATTTAAGGATATAATTATGAAATATGTAAAAATATTCGTCATCTTAATGATTTTACTTATTGGATGCACAAAAAATAAATCAGAGGAAAGAATGCAATACAATAAACTTACACCCGAAGAAGAGAGGGTAATAATTCATAAAGGTACTGAAGCCCCTTTTACAGGAAAATATTATAAGAATTTCGAGAGTGGTGTATACACTTGTAAGCGTTGCAATGCACCACTTTATTATTCAAAAGATAAATTCGACTCAGAGTGTGGATGGCCTAGCTTTGATGATGAAATACCCGGTGCAATTAAAAGAGAGCCCGATCGTGATGGGGTACGAACAGAAATCCTATGCGCTAATTGCGGGGCACACCTTGGACATATTTTTGAAGGAGAAGGACTTACTCCAAAAAATGTTCGGCATTGTGTAAATTCAATTTCTCTCAATTTTGTTCCAGCAAGCGATATAAAATATGAGCAAGCAGTTTTTGCAGGTGGCTGCTTTTGGGGAGTAGAATATTTATTTCAAAAGTTAAATGGTGTCATTTCAACTACCGTTGGATATACGGGTGGAACGCTAGAAAATCCCACTTATGAGCAAGTATGCACAGGTACTACAGGACACCTTGAAGCATTGATGGTGATTTATGACCCGAAGATTATCTCATATCGCGATTTAGCTAAATATTTCTTTGAAATACACGATTTTACTCAAGTTGATAGACAAGGACCTGACATTGGAAAACAATACAGTTCAGCCATTTTTTATGTTGATGATATACAAAAGGAAATCGCTCAGGATTTAATTAATCAACTGACACAAAAAAATTA
Organism: Bacteroidota bacterium; assembly: GCA_035451765.1. Classification (GTDB taxonomy): domain Bacteria; phylum Bacteroidota; class Ignavibacteria; order Kapaibacteriales; family UBA2268; genus UBA2268. The sequence continues at coordinate 7,997 of DAOTPH010000017.1, forward strand.
TAAAGTTGCTACAAAATTAGAAAAATTTGATAAATTCTGGCCTGCAGAGGAATATCACCAAAATTATTATAAGAAAAATGGAAATATTCCATATTGCCATTTCTATCAAAAGAAATTTTAGGAAAAACTATTAATTACCTTTCTTAAAAGTAGCATTTTAAAAAATCCTTATCTTTATTTGAAATTTGTTATTTATTTTTACATTAATTAAAAATGACAAGTTCCAAAAGAATATTATTTATATTAATTTTATTATTATCTCATATATTGATATCGCCATTTCTATTTGTGGCAGCGGCTTATAATAATGAATTCTTAAAAGTGGATAATAATAATGATATAATGAGCAAGGATGCTCATTCCACAAATGATTATTCATATTTGAAATTGAACACAGACATAAATCTTTTCGATAATGTATTTTTATATGCCGATAGTATAGCTCAGCGGAGATTTAGCTCATATCATAATATCAATTATTTAAGTATTAATTATTATGGTGTGCCAATTTATTCTGATTTTGATGGAAATTATAATTTGAATTTTTTCCATCCAAAATTTTTACAATCGATTTTTGAAAATCAAAACACTCTATCAATTCCCTATGATAGAGACGCTGATTTGAATGATACACTTTCAACAGTAATCCAGCTTTTCTCAGGAATAAAAAACTCAAAGTTTGATGTAAATCATCTTGGTGCAAAGAATCATTTTTTCTGGGGTATAAATCCTGTATTTGAAAGCTCAACAGGCTATTTCTATTCAAATAAAAACACAAAGAATCCTTTTGATTTGATTAAAGTTAAGAATTCGGGGTATCAAAATATATCTGCTTATGCCAATGCGGGTTATAGTAATGAGAAAGCGGGAATTTCGCTTGAGGGTTATTTTTCAAATGCGGATTTATCGATTCCAAACAAACTGAATGAAAATAATATTACATTTTATTTCAATGATTATAATTTATTTATGGGCAAATTGAATTTTTTCGATAATTTTCAATCATATTTCACTATCTCGGGCAATGTGTTTTATAAATATGCGTACCGTAATCAATTGATGCATTATGATTCAGCGGATATTTCGATTGATAATACAAAATTGCAAATATCAGAGTATCTTTATGGAGCAAATATTTTAGTGGAATTCCCTACATTTTTTAAAGAAAATACCAAAATGTCGCTTTATTATGCTCAAGGTGTAAATATTGATTTTGATTTGAAAATGCAATATAATTTGAGACTGGAGGATGAAAATTTGGTTTTAACGCTTTATCAGGATATTTATAAGGGTAGTAGATTTAATTCAAATATTGAATTTCAATATTTTCAAAATAATATAAATCAATCTGAGCTGGGTGAAATCCCGGCTAATAAACGTGGTTGGAATTTATATTTTAATAATCAATATAATTTATCAGAACTTGACGCAATTTCTTTAGATTTCAATAAATTCAATAATGTGCCATTTAATTCGCAATATTTCAATATTTATCCTCGACAAATTGCAAATCCAAATTTAAAAATAGAGAATAATTATATTATTGATATATTTTATAAAAGAAAAATATTATCCAATTTTGTGGGGAATATTGGACTTACAATGTCGAAGAACGATAATTTGATTTGCAATGTGCCTATTGCCGTTGATACATTTCAATTCCAAAATACAAATTCCATAGCAAATATGGGGGTAAAATCACAACTAAAATATAATAATCATAATTTTTCGGTATGTGGCAATATTGAATACGTATTTTCAAAATTTGATGACAATATTCAGAAAATCCAACCTAATATAATTTATCCAAAGTTCAATTTTGAGCTATATGGCGATTATAAATTCGATTTTGGACTGAATGCTCGGTTAAATTTTGTTTATATGACAGGAGTTAATTCGTATAATTCCACTACAAAGCAAATTGAGACAACAAAAAATGTATTTTTAACAAATTTATATTTTGAGCAAGTATTTGATAAAGATAAAATTTATATAATTGTAAATAATTTGACAAACGAGATTTATTATAATTATTTTGATTTGCCGAATTCAGGCGTCAATTTTTTAATGGGTGTTTTATTAACATTTTGAATTGAATTGGACCAAAAGCAAGAATACGAAACGCAATATATAAAGGGAGTTGGACCGCAAAAGGCAAAAGTGCTTGCTGCAGCAGGTCTTAAAACCCTTGAAGATTTAATTTATTATTTCCCTTATGCTTATCTGGACCGGCGAAGTGTGAAACGTATTGATGAACTTTATCACACGCTATTTACAGAAGAAACAAACAATAAATACGAATCAGCCTCATTTAAGCAAATCAAATTACATCGTGAATATACAATTGTTGGAAAAATCGTAAAAAAGACAAAGCGAGTTATATCAGGCAATAGGCAAATGCTTATAATCGAGATAACTGACGAAAGCCGGGCAAGGGCAAATATTATTTTTTTCAATCGAATTGAATATTATTATAAATTCTATAATGATGGCGATTATGTTGCAATTAGTGGTTATCCAGATATTGGGAGATATAATGAAATAAACTTTGTGCATCCTGAAATTGAGAATATTGATATTGAAGATGTAGAGTTTTATCAGCAGGGTGGAATTTTGCCAAAATACACAATGCCCGAGATATTTGTAAAGGCAAAAATTTCTCAAAAGCAATTGAGGAAAATAATAACAAATGCATTAGATAAGATTGGCAACACAATAGAAGAAACTTTGCCTGATTACATTTTGCAAAAATTTAATTTTCCGCCAAAGATGAAAGCAATCAAAAATATGCATTTCCCTGATAATTTTGAATTGCTTGAAATCTCGCGGGAGCGATTTAAATTTGAAGAAATGCTAATGTTTTTTCTCGCAATATTTTCATTAAGGCAAGCGCAAATCAAATCGCAAAAAGGATTGATTATTCCACGAAATAGTCCAAATGTTAAGCAATTATACAAGCAATTACCATTCAAATTAACAAATGACCAAATCAAAGCATTGCAAGATATAATGAATGATTTCAATTCAGGCATTCCGATGAATAGATTGCTCCAAGGGGATGTCGGTTCTGGCAAGACTATTGTTGCTCTACTTGCAATGCTTGCAGTGATTGATGCGGGCTATCAGGTTGTGCTTATGGCGCCGACTGAAATTCTTGCTCAACAGCATTATAATACAATAAGTAATTATTTGAAAGATTTTGATATAAAAATAACTCTTCTGCTGGGAGGATTGCGTGCAAATCATCGCGATGAGATATTATGCTCAATTGCTGATGGAAACTCGCAAATAATTATCGGCACTCACGCTCTTATTCAGGATGATATTGCTTTTCGCAATCTTGGATTTATTGTAATTGATGAACAGCATAGATTTGGTGTCACTCAAAAAGCAGAATTAATTGAATTGGCAAAGAAATCTCATACGGAACTGGAAATTTTCCCGCATACTTTATTTATGTCGGCAACCCCAATTCCGCGTACATTGAGTATGACTTTATATGGTGATTTGGATGTGTCGGTGATTCGAGAAATGCCAAAAAATCGCAAACCAATTCAAACAAAAGTAGTGTTTGACGAAAATCGAAATAGTGTATATGAATTCACACGCCAGCAGATTAAAATGGGCAGGCAAGCTTATATTGTTTATCCTCTGGTGGAAAAATCGGAAAAGTTAAATTATAAATCTGCAATTGAACATTATGAATATATTAAAAAGATATTTAAAGAATTTAATGTCGGATTATTGCACGGGCAAATGCCACCTTCAGAAAAAGATGAGGTGATGTATAAATTTTTGAATAAGGAATTCGATATACTTGTCGCAACAACTGTTGTTGAGGTGGGAATTGATGTGCCAAATGCAACAGTAATGATAATCGAAGATGCGGAAAAATTTGGTTTATCCCAATTGCATCAATTACGTGGTCGTGTTGGCAGGAGTCAATATCAATCGTACTGCATATTATTCACAAAAAGCAATTTCCAGTATAAGATAAAATCAAAACGTATTGATCCAAACGAGCGAATTGCAGCAATTAAGCGATTGCGAACAATGGAGGAGACAACCGATGGATTTAAAATTGCGGAAGTAGATTTGGAAATTCGCGGTCCAGGGGATATTCTTGGCACTCGACAATCTGGATTGCCAGCATTTAAATTTATCAATCTCATTGAAGATATTGAAATTATAACAAAAGCTCGGGAATTTGCCCAAGGAATTTTAACTAATGACCCGAAGCTAAACAAAATTGAAAATGTTGTTTTAAAACAAAGCTTAAAGAAATATCTATCTAATGATTTCGATTTCTATGGAATTGCTTAAAAAAGTTATTTTGTTTAATTTTTCGTCTATTAATAATTGAAAGAAAGGAGGTATTTATAAATATGGATAATATAAGATTAAAAGGAATTAGGCATTCGAATAATCCACCAAAGGATTTATCTGATACATATTTAAAAAATGCTACCTTACATAATATGGAGAATGAAAATACAAATGAAAATGAAATTAAAGAGGGAGAAATGATTGATTTTCAAAAAGAAAACAAAAATGAAGAAGAAATAATACAATCTCAAATATCAGCAGATGATTTAATTCAGGAAAACGAGAATCTAATAGAAGAAAATGAGAAATTAAAAAAAGAAAATGAGGAATTACGAGATCAATTATTGAGGAAGGTTGCAGAATTTGAGAATTTTCGCAAACGAACATTAAAGGAAAAAGAAGATTTAATACAATTTGGAAATACGCAGCTTCTATGTGAAATTTTAGAATTAATTGATAATATCGAAAAGGCTTATGATTCTGCAAAAAATAATCAGGATTATGAAGCTTTATTGCGTGGATTAGAATTAATAAATCAGCAAGCAAATAAACTTCTTCAAGATTTTGATGTTTCTCCAATTCCTATAAATATTGGTGATGATTTCGATGTCAATACTCAGGATGCATTGATGACAGTGCCATCCGATATACCCGCGGGGAAAGTAGCACTTATTTTGCAAAAAGGTTATAAAATAAAAGATAAAATATTACGGCATGCAAAAGTTGCAGTCTCTCAGGGCACTGATAATGCATAGTTAAATTCAACAGAGAGCTTAAGTCCTCTGTTGCGAGGCAATCATAATAGAAAGAATATATTTCAACACAGGGCTTCAGCCCTGTGCAAAGAACTAAATAATAATTAAATTTGAAAATAAAATAAAAATGGATAAAAGAGATTATTACGAAATATTGGGAGTGAGCCGCGGTGCAAGCTTGGAAGAAATAAAAACAGCATATCGCAAATTAGCGATGCAATATCATCCTGACCGTAATCCCGGCAATAAAGATGCAGAAGAAAAATTCAAAGAAGCTGCCGAAGCTTATGAAGTGCTTAGCGACACAGATAAACGTACAAAATATGATAGATATGGATTTGATGGCGTTCGCGGTGTTCAATCTCAAGGCTTTAATGATATATCGGATATATTCTCGCATTTTAGCGATATATTTGGGGGAGGGATATTTGATGATTTCTTTGGATTTGAATCGCGACGAGGTGCGCGTCATTCCTACCAAAGGAAACCAATTAGCGAGAAAGGCGCAGATTTGAAAATTCGTTTGCCTTTGACTCTCGGTGAAATTTATTCCGGCACCACTTTGAAAGTATCAGTCCATAAATATGTTACTTGCGAGGAATGCGATGGGACAGGTTCAAGAGGTGGAGAGGGTTATCAAATTTGCTCAACTTGCAATGGATTGGGGGAAATTAAGCAAACTACTCGAACATTCTTAGGCCAGTTTACAAATATTGCTACTTGCCCTAATTGTGATGGTACCGGCTATGTAATAAAGAACAAATGTCCAAAATGCAAAGGCGAGGGACGTTACGATAGCGAGGAGCTTGTCACCGTAAATGTTCCTGCCGGTGTCGAAGAAGGAAATTATGTACGGTTATCGGGAAAAGGTCACGTCGGTAGACGAGGTGGCGATTATGGCGATTTGCTAGTAATTTTTGAAGAAAAGCCCCATCCATTTTATAAACGCGTTGGGAATGATATTCATTATAATTTAAAAATTCCATTTACACTTGCGACTCTTGGCGGAAAAATTGAAGTTCCAACTTTTGAAGGATCTAAAAGCATCGATATTCCACCCGGAACTCAGCAAGGTGATAAAATTGTCCTAAAAGAATTTGGTATTCCAAATCTTTATGATAAATCTCGAGGCAATTTTATTGTTAATATTGAAATTATTATTCCTAAAAAGATTAATTCAACCGAGAAGGAATTGCTAAAGCAACTCTCTCAACAAGAGCATTTTGCAATTGCTTCCACTACTGACGAAGATAAGACAACAACTCAATCCAATCGCAAAGATAAAAAATCAAAAGACATCTTTGATAAAGTCAAAGATGTCTTCCAATAATATAAATTTATGGGAAAAATAAATCTTTGGATTAAAACGCATTTAAAATTAACGCATTCTGAGATACAGTTTGCTATAATTATATTAATTGGCTCTCTGGTTGGTCTTATCTCAGATTCTTATAAAAATGCAGAATCAAAAGATGTAATTTTATCAAATGTTATTCAAATTGACAGTCTTGAGCCTGTTGAAGCAATGAATTCTTCAGCTAAACCTGATATTCAAGGTGCAGACTCATCCTCAAAAGATACTACCATTCCTCAAAATATCGCATCGAATAAATTCACAACGAAAATTACACCTCAAGAAGCGCAATTACCAAATTTTAGAAAAATTAATATAAATAAAGCAGATAAGAAAGAATTAATGCGATTGCCTGGTATTGGCGAGGCAACTGCTCAAAAAATATTAGATTATCGTGCCACATCTAGGTTCAATTCTATTGATGATATTCTGAATATTAAAGGAATTGGACCCGCAAAATTTGCTAAGCTAAAACCGTTAATAGAGGTTAAATAGAAATTGGATTGCCCCATTTTCCATCGAATGCAATTTCATTCAGTGGTTTACGTGAGCGTGGCGTTTCATCCTTTTCTAAAAAAGTTTTATCTGCCTTTTGATAATTCCCTAAATAACCTGCTGCAATTATTGTAATAGGAAGCCATCCATCTGGTATATTGAATTCCTTAATGATATAATCTTTATCGAATTTTGCCATTTGTCGAGTATAAATATTTAACTCCAATGCTTGCAGGCATAAATGTTCAGCAGCTGCGCCTGTATCATAAAAAGGAGTTAAATATAACTCATCATTTTCAAGATATTCTTTTTTGGCTACCATAATAAAATAAATCGGTGCTGAGCCTGCCCACTCCTTATTGCTATCGCTAAGGCTTTGAAATGCTTTATTATAAGCTTCAGGATTAGTAAATTTATCGCAAACTATTATGCCATAAGGTTGTCTATTTTTTGCTGATGGAGCCCATCCTGCCGCTTCGATAATTGTTAATATGTCTGTTTTTGATATTTGCTTATCAGGGTCAAAAACGTGCGGACTCCAACGATTTGCTATCAATTCGTTGATTTTAAATTGTGTTTGTGCTTTTCTATCTTTCATTTTATCATTAACTTAATTTATAATACTTAATTATATTTTTTCAAATTTATTATTTTCTACCCAGCCTTGACTACCGTTTGCAATGCGAATTTTGCTCCAATTTGCGACTTTGTCCAATACCTCGATTTCTGTACCTTCGTGCAAAATGAATAAATCGGTGGCTGTTTGGTCAGGTGAACTTTTAATATAAGCACTTGCAGAAATTATTACACCTTCCTTATCGCTTGTTCGATATGAATTGCTCTGAAATGCAAGCAATACAAATGCTATCATTATAATAAGCGATGCAATACCTGTGAAAAATGATAATTTCTTTGTGCTTGATTTTCTTGCGTAAATATAAATTGTCAGCAATCCAAATCCAATAAATGAAAATATTATGGCAAATATTGCGAAAGTCTCCGGGCTTTGCGATTTTGAAATATCCTCAATCCATTTGCTTAAAAAGAATTTAGGAAGTGGTTGAATTCTATCAACGGTTTTTAATTTTGCCAGCTGCAAATTCAAATTGATATCATCATCATTTGGGTTGAGACGCTTTGCTTTATTATAATATAAAATTGCCTTGCCAATATTATTATTGCGGTAATAAGCATTCGCGAGATTATAGTAAATATTTGCCGATATATTCCCTTGCTTTATCAGTTGCTCATATTTTTCGATTGCCTTTGTATAATCCTTTTGCGAATAATATGCATTAGCTTCATTAAAAATTTGTTGAGGATTTGTTTCTGCAAATAAAAATGAATTGGATAATATTATAAAAAATATAAAAATTGCAGTCTTTTTCATTTTATCTCCTCTTCTAAATGCGTTATTACATCAATTGCCTTTTGATAAATCGATTGCAAATTGCCATCTAATTGCGACGGAGCAAAGCGTGCATACTCGCATTCATCCAGAACCTTAATTAGTTCAGTTATCAATTGGTCTTGAACATTTTTGTTTTTCATAATGCTTTCGATATTCTCGCGTGTCAAATTTGCAATTGGAATTGAGAGCTTATTTGCAGCAAATCCCCAGATGGCTTTGGATACTTCCTCGATAAATTTTTGTAAATCGTGTAATTGCAAATATTTTTCTGCTTCTTTCAATTGCTTTTCTGCAATTTTCCGTGCTTGACGGCGGCGCAATTCATTCTGATTATTTATCAATTGCTGCTTTTCATTTTTGAAATATATTGCCGCAAGCCAAGCAAACAAAGGTAAAAGCAAAAGTATGTAGAACCAAATTGATGGAAAGAAATTTGCTTTTCCATTCTCTATTTTACCAATTGAGGTTTTTATATATTGAATATCTTGATTAAGCAATTTCACATCTTCTTTATTTGTGCCATTTACAGAATAATTTGCTGTTGTTCCTTGCGTTATTTCAAGCGATTGTTCAGCTGTTGTAATGGTTTTATATTGTTTTGAATTTATATCAAAATATGAAAAATCAATTGGAGGAATTTTATAAGTGCCTGGTGTTTGTGGAATAATGACATATTCAAAAATCAAATCGCCTTCGACATTATTGTCCCCTAATTTTGTATTGTTTACAATTTTAGGGTCATATACTTCAAATGAAGGGGGTAGATCAAGTTTCGGAGGTTGAATTAATTGAAAATTACCTTTCCCCGATATTTTTAATCGATATGTAATTGCCTCACCTGTTTTTGCTTTATTACGATCCACCCAGGAATTTGCCGAAAAACTTCCCACGGCACCCGTAAAAGAAACAGGTGCATTTTTTGGTAAGTCTTTAACATTTATTGAAATAGAGGGCGATACGACAGTTGTCTGAAATTCCCTGTATGATGTATTAAAAAACGGGTCATTGAAAAAATTATCGAAAAAATCTGCAAATGGGTCGCGACTTCGTTTTTGCTTCTGGTCCTGCACTTGCAAGCGGACTGAAACATTAAATTCATAAGAATCTACACTCAATTTTCCACTTTGCTGTGGAAAAAGAATTGCTTTTTTAACTATAGCTGTACGATATGTTTTTCCATTAATTGTCTCAAATTTATATTGAATTTGTCCGAGGTCAAAATCCTGTGTCCAGAATCCATTCAATTGTGGTGATTTCTTTATGCCAATTTGCGTGACAGCAAGCTCGGGATGCATATAAATTTTATATGTTGCCAATATTGG
>DAOTPH010000018.1:0-17488 GCA_035451765.1 Bacteroidota bacterium
CTGAAAATATCATTTTTTTTAAGAAAAAGAATGATGAATTATTTCCTGCTTTAGCTAATGTTGTTCCTACTAATCCAGAATTCGATAATGAAGCATATATTATATTTATTAATGAGTTGTCAGCGGGGAAAAAGGAAATTCAACCAGTAGCTCAAAATCAAGAACCTGACCATGATACTTTGAAAGATATAATTTTAGATAATCTTGGTTATGAACTTCGCACTCCACTTAATGGAATTATCGGTGCTGCTCAATATTTGAAAACTTATATTCTTACAAAAGAGGACCGCAAATTTGCTGAATTGATTACCGAATCATCCACAAAATTGCTTAAAACTCTTTCTTCTATTATTGATCTTTCTGAACTTGAAGCGGGTACAAAATCAGTATCTCCGACTTCTATAAACCTTATTGAACTTATCAATTCTTCAATTTCAAATTTTGCTAAAGATGCTGAGTTTAAAGATATTTCTTTATCATTTGAAACAGATCTAACTGAGGCTATTGTACAGCACGACCCATTAATTATTTCAAATATTTTAAATCCTCTGATTGATAATGCAATAAAATTCACTAAATATGGGGAAGTAGTTGTTTCTTTAGCAAAATCATCTAGGATTAATGATAATTATAAGTATATTATTAAAGTGAGGGATACAGGTATTGGCATTGAAGAACAAGAGTATAATTCCATTTTTGATGCTTTTAAAAAATCCCGTATTTCTTCAGATAAAAAAATACCCGGGCTTGGCCTTGGACTTGCTGTTGTTAAAAAATATTCAGACCTGGGAAAAATCGATATTGATTTTAATTCCCAGCGTGGATTTGGAACAACATTTTCAATTTATATCTCTGATTATAAAGAGGATTAATAATCAATGAACGTTCTTATTATCGGTGCCTCTTTGAGTGGACGCTCATCTGCCATTCTAGCAAAAAAACTTGGCTATTCCGTTTTTGTTAGCGAAATGGATAAATCTGAAAATTTTTTAGACGCAATTAAAGAATTCAATCAATACAATATCCCTTACGAAATGGGGCAAAATTCAATTGAAAATCTTAATTCTTGCGATATTGTCATTACATCCCCTGGGGTCCCACGTGAAGCTCCGATTTTGATTGAAGCAACTAATCGAGGAATTCCAATAATTTCCGAAATTGAATTTGCGTATCAGCATTGCAAAAATCCAATTATTGCAATTACAGGTACAAATGGAAAAACCACAACTACCGCTTTAATTGAACATATTTTGAATCAATCGGGTATTCCTGCAATTGCAGCGGGAAATATTGGCAAACCATTTTCTGAAGTTGTATCAAATTTAAAACCTGAAACTGTTGTTGTGCTTGAAATTAGCAGTTATCAACTTGATAGAATTGAATTATTCCGCCCTAATATTGCGATTATTACTAATATTACACCTGACCATTTGAAATACCACAAAACAATGGAAGATTATATTGCAACAAAATGGAGAATTGCAAGTAATCAAATTCCCGAAGATTTATTAATTTTGAATTTTGATGATGAATATCTTTCCAAGGGGAACTCGAGCTTAAGGTCACGCATTGAATATTTCTCAATAAGAAATAGCAATTGCAAGGCTTTCGTTCGAGAGGGGAAGATTATCATCCGACAGCATAAAGAAGAGGAATTAATGAATATAAGCGAACTTGCCATTCCGGGCGTTCATAATGTCTATAATTCATTAGCAGCTATTATTGCTGCTAATGCAATGGGGGTATCAAATACATCTTTAAAGCACGCGCTGATGACTTTTCAAGGTGTTAATCACCGCCTTGAATTTGTCCGCATTTTAAACGGTATAAAATTTATCAATGATTCTAAAGCAACTAATGTAAATTCAACAATTTATGCTCTGGATACTTATTCAGAGCCAATTGTTTGGATTGCAGGCGGTCGCAGCGATAATAATAATTATTCACAATTAGATGATCTAGTTTCCAAAAAAGTAAAAAAAATTATTTGTATTGGAGAAGAAGCTGAAGCAATTTATAAACATTTTAATTCGATTAAGCCTACTGTAATTTGCCAAACATTCCCCGAAGCTATCTGGGAAGCTTATGAATCGGCTGAGGCAGGTGATGTTGTGCTTTTTTCACCTGCTTGTAAATCATTTGATATGTTTAATAACTTTGAGCATCGTGGGGATGTATTCAAAGAAATTGTTAATAAATTAATATAGATTGAAATCTAATCGCGGTCATATTGACTGGCTTATATTTGTGCCTGTTGTTGCTTTAATGCTATTCAGCATTGCTTTTGTATACAGCGCAGGCAGTTATTTTTCTTTTGTTAATAATTCAAATCCAAATAAATTATTGCTTATGCATACTTCAAAAGTATTGCTTGCAATTATTTTTATGGTTATTATCTCGCAAATTGATTATCATCTTTGGAGCAAAATTTCAATTTATATATTGATTGCTGCGATAATCACCTTAGTTGTTGTACTGTTTATCGGTGGTGAGGTAAAAGGTGCAAAGCGGTGGATTAACGTTGGTTTTCTTAGCTTTCAACCTTCTGAATTTGCTAAATTAGCAATAATCTTGCATTTTGGCACTTTGATAGATCGTAAAAAGGAGGGAATTGAAAATTTTAAATTTGGTTTCTTACCAATGCTACTTTGGTTGGTGCTGATTTGCTTGCTAATCGCGTTAGAACCAAATTTGTCAATGATGATTGTAATTTTCTTGATTGGAATGATGATTTTATTCCTTGGGAATGCTAATCTATTGCATATCCTTTCTACTCTTTTTGTGGGATTTGTGGGAGCGGGCATTTATGCTGTTTCGGCATCATATAGATTAAATCGTATTTTATTCTATTTAGGTTTGCTTGAAGGGTCAGAAAAAGAAAGATTATCATATCAAGTTTCAAATTCATTAATTGCACTCGGTAGTGGTGGATCAATAGGATTAGGTCCTGGAGGTAGCCATCAAAATTTATTATTGAGCGAACCTTACACAGATTTTCTTTTTTCAATCATTGGCGAGGAATATGGTTTTATAGGTTTATTATTAATTATTGGAATATTTGTATTCATTTTATGGCGAGGTGTCCGAATTGCAAAGCATTCAAAAGATTTGCTCGGATATTTGTATGCTGGAGGCATTGTATTTTCTATTTTCCTTGTTTTTATAATAAATGCCCTTGTTAATACAGGTTTGCTACCGACAACAGGCATTCCACTACCTTTTATGAGCTACGGTGGAACTTCAATATTTTTTAACGCTACATTAATTGGCATATTGCTAAATATTTCCACTTTTAAGTCGGTGGAGAATATATAGTTGATAAATTTTTGTGGCAAAAGCATCCCTGCTTTTTGAAATGGCCCGTATCGCAACAGTGGGCTTCAGCTCTCTGCAAAATTCGATTGCACAACTTACTTTCACAACCCGCAGTAGAGACGCCATCCCTGCCATCTCTACAATAAGATCCCCGATTTAAATAACCAGGTCCCTGACTCAAGCACCCAGAACCTACGACTTATGGTATCACTATTCTTTTGCGTACAAATTTACTATCACCTATTCTTACCTCAGCAATATAATCGCCACTAGGCATTCGCCTACCATAATCATCGCGCAAGTTCCAGGTGATTTTATAACTTCCCGCATTTTGCTTGCCTTTATAGATTGTGGCAATTACTTTTGCTTGAATTGAATATATCACTATTTCGACATCAAGGGTAGCATCAATTGAATATACAATCTCAGGTGAAACATCTTCCGTCAAACCAAGGACTTGTGCAATATCAGAAAGGGGAACTTTAATTCCAAAAAGATGAGAATTCAAGCCTGGCACATATTGTGCCATTTCGAGGTTTGTCTGATATAATGTTTGCTCGACACCTGATGGTTGAAAAACTGTGCTAGGCAAATTTGCAAGCGATTGCATTGCTGCATTGTAAGGCAATGTGTTTTGTTCTTTTAGATAATCTTGCCATGCTGCGTCACCAAGCGCAAGATTATATTTAAATAACGTGCGGGCTGGCACATTCATTTTTAATAATTTATTATAAATAGAATCCTGATAGGGTGCATAAATTGAACTCCCATAGTCAGGCACCCTTATATCATAATTATTTTGGTTATCCTGTGAAAATAATGTATTTGAAATAAAGGATTCAATTATGAATATAAATATTGATAGATGTAATATCGCTTTCACTTGGTGACTTCTAATTATATAATAAATACAATATAAATTATGGACAACCTATAATTTCCTTATTGCTACGTGCATCTTTATTGCCTGGATCAATTCTCAGCACCCGATTATAATATTTGCAAGCATTATCTTTATCATTAAGTCCTTGATATGATACGGCAGTAAATAAATTCGCTAGTGAATTATCGGGCATTAAATCCACCCATCTACGTGAATATTTATTCAATTCTGCAAAGTTCTTATCCATCAATAATACATTGCAATATTTATCAAATGCTTGAAACACTGCTGACCGGTTAACGGTTGAATCTTGTTCGCCCTTTTCAATCACCTCGAGATATTTGCTCATTGCTAATTTTTGATTCTTGATTTGCATATAAGCATCGCCAAGATATACTATAGCAAAGTAATTTTTTGGATCAGTTTCTACTGCTTTTTGCAAATATATAATTGCCGAATCAGGCTGATTAGAGAATATATAATTAGTTCCTATTATATAATAAACTTTTGCATTTAATGAATCATTGCAAGATGGTATAGATAGCCGCTGATAGAGCATTTGATTTGAGCCTGTATAATCTTTCATATTTGTCATAAGAGTGGAAACAAGGAACATCAAATAGCAATTGCCTTCTTTATCAATATCAATTGCTTTCTTCCAATGATTTAAAGCAGATAGAGTGTCGCCCTTTGAAAAATCAGCTTGTCCCCATCGTTGATAATCAATTGTTGTCAGCTCAACCCCGGAATTAAATAAATCTTGATAAACCTCAGATGCCCGAGCAAAATTTCTCTTTATCATATTGCATTCTGCAAGCATTTTCTTTGCTTGAATTTGCACAGAATCTATTTCTTTAATGACAATTTCCAAATTTGGAATTGCTGAATCGCATTCACCAACTTTGAACAATGATTGAGCAAAATACCATCTGCCAAGCGAACCGGAGGGACGAAGCTTTAAAAATCTTGATAGAACTTGAGCAGCCTCGCTATATCTCTCGGAAAAAAACCAAATTTTGCCTTGCTCAAAATATGCACGGGCATTCATTGAATCAAGTTGAGAAACTTTTCCCCATTCCTTCAAGGAACGAGTATATAATTCATTAGATAAATCCTTATCAGTTTCTCGGGAAGCAAGCCAATAATAAGATTCCGCAAGTTTTGCGTGTGCCTCGATATTATTTGAATCTTTCAAAATTGCTTCTTCATAATTTTGGCGCGACAGCTCATAAACTCGACGAGCAAAATAAAAATTACCTAATGCAATATATGATTCCGGATTATTTGGGTCAATTTCCCTTGCCCGATTAATTGATAATTCAGCTTGAGTAAGCGAATCAGCCATTATATAAATTTCGGCAGCTGTTAAATAATTGCGATAATTATTTTTATCTCGTTTAATTGCCTGATTGATAACTTTTACAGCCTCGGGATAATTCTTGACATTTGCAAGTGCACGTGCATAATGTTGAGCTACTTGTGGATCGTTATCTTTTAATTCATACGCTTTCTTGAAATATACAATAGCTGAATCGTGTTTTTCAAGTTCGCTGAATGCAATTCCAATTTTTACCATTAAATCCACATTTTTTTGATTTTGCATTGCAGCAGCTGATGCATATTTCACTGCTTCTTCGAGATTCTTTTCATCATAGAACTTCTGAAATAAATCTAATGAACTTTGTGCATATAGCACAGGTGCGATAATAATTAACGCAATAAATATTCCTGCTATCTTTTTCATTATTTGATCCTTTTAATCTTCTTTTATTAGTACAAATTTTGCATATCCGGGCACCAACCCATAATTTTTAATAAATGTCTGCACGGCTGCTTCTCGAGCGAAAAATGTTGCACACCAAAATGCTACATTTTTCCTTTCTGAAAAGAGATATGCTCTGTATGTCACAATATAAGGATATAGTCCTTGTACAATATATGATTGATGCACAACTTTTGGTGTAATATATTTTCCTGTTGAATCATAAAATCCAAGCATAATTGGACGAAATCGTAAATCACCAATAACTTGCCCTAAGTATCCTATACCAATTGCATTTTTATTCTTTGCTACATAGCTCTTTACTGAATCAAATGTCGGCATTACCTTTAATTGTCGCTGTGTTTTACCATCTTTCAATACATAATGGCGGAACTGCGCATAAACGCTTGAATTTGGACTAGAAATAACAAATTCGGGATTCCAATTGATTTTCAATGCTTTCTTTGCTGTTAATTTAGGATTCGCGAAATAATCTTCAATATCCTTGGCATTCAAAGTGTCATTTGGATTATCTACATTTGTATAAAATATTAGCGCATCCTTAGCAAATTCCCAAGGTTCTGGTAATTGAACGTTATATTCTTTTATCAAACTATCTTCATCTTTCAAAAATCCTCGCCCTTGCAAAACAATCTCAGCTTTCCCATTTAATAGCAATGCCATTCCCTCGCGGGATGTGACTTTCTTTACTTCTAATGTAACTTTTGGATATGATTTTTTATACAAGGGAATTATGCTATCCACAAGTGGTGATAGTTCATCATCAACATATAGTGTCAATGAGCCTGAGTTCCATTGTGAGTATTGATTAGTGTCTTCAACTTTTTGTTCATTTTTATTGCAAGAGACAAATAAAAAGCTTGACACTAATAGAATTAAAATTATTGGATATTTAATTTTCATATTGCTTTATTTTTTATAATTAAAATTAATTATTTTAAATAATTATAGTTTTTTGTCTTTATCTTCTTTATTCTCATCTTCATTCTCATCTTCGTCCTCATCTTCTTCTGATGATTTGAGTGCATAATGATATGCTATTATGCGATAAGCACCAAAAAGAATCATAACAAATCCAAATATTCTTAAGACATTTGAATTTTCCCATCTCCAACCAGGAATATTAAAAAAAATTATTAACCCTAAGACGATTATTAATGCTCTAAAAATATAATTAACTATCTTATTATACAATTTAACCCTTAATATATTACAAAATTAGTCTGAAAATGTTAATTTTTTTTATTATTCTTTTGTCTCTAGTTTAACAAGTGCTTCTTTTTGTTTCCCTTCACGCAAGAAAATTACCTTTACTGTATCGCCTGCTTTAAATTCACGCAATGAATACATAAAATCATTTATATTTTTAATTTGATAATTATCAATTTTAATAATAATATCATTTTCTTTTAATCCAGCCTTTTCAGCGGGGCTGCCTGGGCTAGTCCCTGCAATTTTAAACCCTTGTGGCTCATTTTCAAAATTTGGTACAATGCCAAACCACACATTCATCCCATAATTATGATTTGCAGGACTAGTGCCATTTGACCCCTCAATTTTTCGGAAATCGATTGCTTGTGTCTGATTGGTTATAGTTTCTATAAATTTCTGAATAAATCCAATTACATAAGATTCACCATTATAATTGATTTTTTCCCAATCATCGCTGGGTTTGTGATAATCAGAGTGCGCCCCTGTAAAAAACATTATCGATGGAATATTTTTCAAATAAAATGATGTTTGGTCGCTTGCTGAAATTGATGATTCCATTTTGCCGATACTTAGGCTATCTATCGCATCGAGCGAATCAACAATCGCCTCGAATCTACTAGATGAGCCAACGCCAATCACAAATAGGTGCCCATTTTGCAATCTGCCAATCATATCCATATTTATCATTGCTGATATTTTATCGAGAGGAATTGGAGGATGATTTACAAAATATGATGAACCGAATAATCCTTCTTCCTCACCACTAAATGCCACAAATAATAATGAACGTTTCTGAGGATTACTAGCAAAAATTCGTGCAAGCTCCAGCAATCCTGCTGTACCCGATGCGTTATCATCCGCTCCCTTATGAATCATTGGCGTTTTACCTTTGTAGTTTGAATTCGGTCCCCCCCATCCAAGATGGTCATAATGAGCACCCACAACGATATATTCATTTTTTAAATTCGGGTCTGTGCCTTCCACAATGCCATAAATATTAGTAGTCTCTTTTTTTACATCAACTAATTCAACTTCGATATGAAGCTGGGTATTTGGAATTTCAAAGCTTTTTGGTTTGCGTGTTTTATTAATTTCAACTTCTGTGGGATAAAGAGAATTATTTGGAAAATAAGACGCTATGCTCGTGCGTTTTGCCTGAATTGCAATAATACCTGAATTTCGCTCTGCTCTTGTCCGCACTAATGGTTCAAAAACATTTGCAGAGTCGCCTTGTATTTTAACAAACATAATACCTTTTGCTCCGTGGTTTCGTGCATTCATTGCTTTATAGCTATATGATGTATAATCCGCAAAGGGACTTGAAGCATCTTTTTCTCCATCGGGGGAATTCGTTAGCACTATGACAATTTTATCTTTGACATCAATATTTTCATAATCGTCATATTTCAAATCTTTTGCTGTTATACCATATCCTGCAAACACAAGTGGTGCCTCGATTGTTCCATTCTCGCTAATTGCGGAGGGCATCCAATCTTCTTTTACTTTCCAACTTTTTTTAACAGGCTTAATAAGTTCGATAGGAACACCAGGTTTTGGAATTATAAGATTGAAATAGGCATCATTTGCCTTCCCAAGGTCGCATCCAACTGATACATCAAAAGGTTGCAGGTAATCATTATTTATCGGTTTTAATCCAATCGTTTTAAAATAATTCAAAATATAATCTTTTGCTTTTTCAATTCCAGGTGTTCCCGGATACCTTCCCTCAAGTTCATCGCTTGCAAGATATTTTATATGCTCTTGAATTCTAAGAGCTTGCTCGTTTAATACCTCTTTTGCAAACGAGCTTGCAATTGAAAAAAAAGTAAATAGAAATATTAAGAAATAAAATTTTAAATAATTTTTGCTTTTCATTTTAATTTTATATACAATAACAAAATTAAGAAAAAATAACGAAGCATAAAGACGAAATGCATATTAGTATATGATTGATTTTTTAATTATTTTCTTTTAAACTTCTAATTAAATACTTTTATTTTCATAATAGAATTAAACATTTTCTTAATTTTGAAAAAAAATAAATAATTATAATTATGGAAAATATAGAATATAACTTTTATCCTCCATATTCAATCGAGAAAATATTGGAGAAAAGCAGTAATGATTTTACAATTGATGATCTTGTCGAATTAACTAAAGAACTTGATATTCATCTTATTTATTTTCATTATTTTGGTATAGATGGAAAAATTCGTACTTTGCATATTCCTATCAAAAACAAGTCACAATTAATCCACACACTTCGAGATGGGGAGCGAGTCGATGGCTCATCATTATTTAAAGGATTAGTCCAAAGCGGTAAATCAGATTTATACGTTGTGCCAATTTATAGCACAGCATTTTTAGATCCTGATGCAGAAGAAATCAAAGCATTGCATTTTGTATGCAAATTTTTCGATAAAGATGGTAATATGCCGAACTTTGCACCTGATAATATTTTGTATTTCTTAGCAAATAAATTAAAGAATTTGACTGGATTTGAGTTATATGCTCATCCTGAATTAGAATATTATCTCATTAGCGAACCTAATTGCTTATGTTATAAAAACATGGCTCAATCAGGCTATCATGCAAGTTCACCTTATATAGAAAATGAAAATTTACTTGATGATATGGCATTAGCAATTTCTAATTCCATAGGTAATTTGAAATATGCTCATTATGAAGTTGGTATTATTGAAAAAATTGAGAGTGAATACCCTGAATTAAATGGGAAACGGGCTGAACAAATGGAAATTGAACTTGGTCTTTCACCAATTGAAAGAACTGCTTATGAAACAAATGTTGGTATGTGGATTGTACGTTCTATTGCCAAAAAGCATAATGCAATTGCTACATTCTATCCAAAATTGGAGGTAGGTCATGCGGGGAGTGGCTTACATTTTCATCTTGCATTAATGAAAGATGGGAAAAATATTATGACAGATAAAGATGGAGCATTATCTGAAGATGCAAAATTGCTAATCGGTGGATTGCTAAAATATGGCAAAAGCTTAACTGCTTTTGGCAATTCTGTAATTGGTTCATATATGCGTCTTGTTCCTAATCAGGAAGCCCCTACAAGGGTATGCTGGAGCGAGCAAAATCGTAATGCTATGATACGTGTACCACTTGCCTGGGCTAATTTATCTGCACTGGCTAATCGAATTAATCCACATAAAGCTATATTCGAATCAAACGAAAACGAAATTTATCAAACAGTGGAAATACGTACTCCAGACGGAAGTGCAAATGTTGCACTTTTACTTGCGGGAATTACAAAAGCAATATATTGGGCTTATAAAAATAAAAAGGAAGCTTTGACTCTTTGCGATAAATATCATTTCGATGGAACTTTATTTGAGCAATTTGAATCTATTGCAGATTCTTGTGAGAGTTCAGCCGATGCATTACTTGATGAAATAGATCTGTATTTAAGCGAAAATGATTTTCAACCCGCAATGCTTGAACGTGTTGCTAGTACATTAAAAAGTGAAAAAGATAAAAATAAGAGCCAATTCATAGCAAATTTATCCCAAGATGAAAAGAATTATTATTTGCGCAAAATAATTCATAAGGATTTAATCGAAAAAAATATTTAATTTTAGTAAATTTGTAATTTTCATTTAATTATATTCTGAAAATTTTGTTATTTAAGTTTTAAAATATGGAATCAAAAACAATAGCAGATAGAAAATTATGGGCATTAATTCTTGGGGTTTCAAGCGGCTTCGGAAGAGAAACCGCACTGGAATTAGCTAAGAATGGTTATAATATATATGGTGTCCATCTCGATACAGGAGAAAACAAGGCAAAAACAGAGCAATTCAGGAAAGTACTTGAAACTATTGGAGTACAGGCTGTATTCTTCAATACAAATGCAGCGAATGATGAAAATCGTCACGAAGTTATTAATATAATAAAGGAAAATCAGGAGTCCGACCCGCATCATGTTCTTAGGGTTGTCTTGCATTCTCTTGCATTTGGAGCTATAGGTCCATTTTTCGACCAAAATCCAGAAAAAATGCTTAATAAAAAGCAAATCGAAATGACAATGGATGTAATGGCAAATACTCTCATTTATTGGGTGCAAGATTTAATCAAGGAGAGGTTATTAGCCGAGAATTCGCGTATTTTTGCTATGACAAGTGTCGGTTCAATCCGAGCTATGCCTAACTATGGTGCAATTTCTGCCGCAAAAGCTGCTCTCGAAGCTTACATAAGACAAATTGCCGTCGAACTAGCACCATTAAAAATTACTGCAAATGCAATAATGGCGGGTTTGACTGATACACCCGCTGCAGCAAAAATTCCAGGATTTTCAAAAATGTTACAATACGCTCGTGAGCATAATCCTTTCCAGCGAAACACTGTTCCGCTTGATGTTGCAAAAGCAATCTCATTGCTTGTCGATGAAAAATTTTATTGGATTACAGGTGATACTATTCGAGTGGACGGTGGCGAAAGCATTTTGAATTTTATAGAAATAGATTAATAAATTTCAAAGAGATATATGTTTGATTTAAAATTTACAGAAGAACAGAACTTACTTCGCGATATGGTTCGCGATTTTGCAAATAATGAACTTAAACCAATTGCTGCTGAAATTGATGAGAAAGAAGAAGTTCCTATAGAGATAATCAAAAAAATCGGAGAATTAGGTCTCTTTGGGGCTGCAATTCCTTCAGAATATGGGGGCAGTGATTTTGGCGAAATAGGATATTTGATTATTCAGGAAGAAATATCTCGCGCGTGTTTATCAACAGCTACCTTAATCGGCGCTCATTCTTCTATTGGAATGAATTCTATTTATCTTGGTGGCGATGAAGAGCTTAAGCAAAGATTTCTTCCTGCATTATGCAGTGGCGAAAAAATTTGTGCCTTTGGGCTAACAGAGCAAGGTGCGGGCTCTGATGCATTCAATTTGAAAACAAATGCTGTCGAAGATGGCAATTATTGGATATTGAATGGCGAAAAACAATGGATAACAAATGGTCCCATTGCAGATGTAGTCGCAGTATATGCACGTACAAAACGTGGCATATCTGCATTTATCGTTGAAAAAGGTATGGAAGGATTTTCTCACGGCGCCCCTGAAAAGAAAATGGGAATTCGCGGAAGCAAAACCTCCACTCTAAAGTTTGAGAATGTACGTATTCCAAAAGAGAATATGATTGGAAAGGAAGGATCTGGATTCGTCACTGCAATGCACGTATTGAATATGGGGAGATTAGGGCTAGGCGCTCCTTGCCTGGGTGCTATGAAAGAATTACTCGAAATTAGCACAGTTTACTCAAAGAATCGCGTTCAATTTGGCGAACCGATTTCTCATTTTGAAGGTGTTCAATTTATGCTTGCCGAAATGGCCACTCTTACTTATACCCTTGAATCAATGCTTTATAGAACAGCGGCAATTTTTGAGGCAGGCAAACTTTCCCAAGCTCAATCTGCTATGGTGAAGCTATTTTCATCTGAAGCACTCGATAGAGTTTCCGACTTAGCTATGCAAATACATGGTGGTATGGGGTATTCGCGTGAATTACCAATTGAAAGATATTACAGAGATTCAAGAATAAATCGCATTTTTGAAGGCACAAATGAAATTCAAAAACTTGTGATTTCTAAAGATGTAATTCGTTTTAATGGAAAAATATTTGAAAATTATTGACTTATATGATTGATAATTTTCTTATTTTGCTTAATTTTGTATTTTTTAAATTGAAATATTAATTAAAAATGAATTATACAGGTCCAAAAGTTAAAATATCTCGTAAAATTGGTGTCAATATAACTCCAAAATCAGGCAAATATGCTCAAAAAAAGCCCTATCCTCCTGGGCAATTTGGTCCTCAAAAACGACGAGGTTCAAAACAATCTGATTATGGAAAACAATTGCTTGAAAAACAACGATTACGTTATCAATACAACGTTTCAGAAAAACAAATGAAAAATTATTACGAAAAAGCATCTCGAATGACGGGAAACACTGAGGATTTTATATTGCAATTGCTTGAAACGCGGTTGGATTCAATTTTATTTCGTTCAGGAATGGCACGTTCATTATATCAAGCAAAGCAGTTAATTTCCCACGGCCATATTCTTGTAAATGGCAAAAAAGTTGATATACCATCATATCATGTTAAAGTAAATGATATAATTTCGATTAATGAAAAGTTTCATAATTATGACTTTTTACAAGATAATATAAGAAATTCGCAAGCACCACAATATATTGAAGTATCAAAAGCAGATTTCAGTGCCAAATTGCTTTCAATACCAACCCCAACCGAGATACCTATTCAATGCAATACAGCACTCGTTATTGAATATTATTCAAGATAATCTAATCAAATAAATAATCAAAAATAATAGGGGCGTAAGCAATTACGCCCCTATGCACTTATAGGGATTCAAAAAATGAATCCCTATAATTATTTCTATTTTATTCTTTAACTAATTTCGCAACAACTTGCTTTCCAGCATTGAAAAATCGCACAGTATAAAATCCTGCTGATAATCCGTTGATATTTATTTTGTCTGATTCTACTGTGCCACTTTGCACGCAATTTCCAATCAAATCAAATATACGATATTCCCAACCAAGATAGGAAGGTGCATTGACAAAATCTTGGGCGGGATTTGGATAGATTAATTCTGATGATTGTGTTATATCTTGGTCCTCAACCGAGCTACGTGTTCCAATTGCAAACCAATATGGAATTCCGACGCCTGTTAAGTATGCAACAGTACTTCCACTTGGTGTGATTTTATCGCTTTTTAGAGCTATTTGCTGAATAGTGTAAGATTGATTAGCTGCAATATATGCCTGAAATACAATGCGATTATCTTGTGTGGAATAATTAGGACTACTGAAATTTATTTGTGAACCCGTCGCATAAACTATGTTTGCTAAATCCCCTGTAAATAAATTTACGCCATTGATAAAAGATTGGTCTGTCGAACTATTATACACTTGAAAAACTAAGTGATTTTGGTCATTATGCGCGAATGATGGCGCACCAATACTTATTGTATTGTCCATTGGTGGAAAAACACGATAAATTGTCTGTGTTGGCACATCTATTGCGTTCAACTCCATATAATAAGATCCATAATTCCAATAATCAATCGAATAATTAACAGCATCATATAAAAGAGTCCGACCATCTATATTCCAAGTTAAAGAATTAGGGAATAATGGTTCAGTAAATATATTACTCTGGCTTGTATTTAGAACATAAAGAGCAATTGTCTCAGTTTGGCCATTGCTTAAATCAATTATGTATACATTTGGATCAGTATAAACAGATGATACAGCAAGATAGCGACCATTTGGAGATATTGCAATTGTGCGATATTCACCTGTTTGAGAAAGTACTTGCTCGCCTGTTCCATCGGGATATATGCCACGTACAAAATTACTTTTATCAACGAACAATATTATTGAGCCGTTATCGGGGATTGTAATAACACAGCCATTTTTAGTATAAACTCCTGTGTTTGTTAAATTTTGAACATCAGTATTAACGTTAGAAACTTGCGTCTTGCCTATCCAAAGATAATTGTATGATGCATCGACAAATGCAATATATTGATTGCCTTGAACAGGTGAAAGATCTGGTGACGGATCTGTCCCTGACCCATCTGTGATACCAACTTGGTCGAATGCACTCTTTACAGATTGTACCTCTGACGAACTATTGCCATATAATTCACCTGCAGCTTTCACGCAAGCGAGTCGAAAATCAATAAATTGTCCTTGTTTAGTAACGTATTTTTGGGATAGAACGCGATAATAAATTTTCTCAAGCTTTTCTCTACCTAACGCTGTCCCAATTAAATATGTAGCTTTGTTAATTATTCCACAATTGATATGAACACCTCCATTATCATTATCTAATGTCAAATTTTGATATTCGCTCATATTTGCGGGTTGCCAAGCATAATCCCCATTTACGCCTTGATTATGTGGATTTGCCATATCACGCATACAACCTGATGGGAAATATTGACTATTTGCTATATCTTCACCGAGTTGCCAATCTTCACGATCGACCATACATCCTCCCCAATCTGCAAATGCTTCATTCAATGCACCCGATTGAGTTTTGTACTCTAAATCAACTGTAAAGGTAACTATAGCGTGAGTAAATTCATGAGCATGGAAATCCAATGCCTTAGCCCAGGGGGAACTTGTTATTATACCACCATCGCCTAATACTACAAATTGTCCATTCCAGTAAGCATTATCTAATGTTTTACCTTGGTCTGTTACGTGAATCATTGTCATCATACTTCCGCCCGCATTATCGAAGGAATTCCTCCCAAGATTATTAGAATACCATTCGTAAATTAACCCCATATTGTATTGAGCTGAAACTGATATTCTATCTGTCCACTGATTATTTGTTGATGAAACAATGTCAGGCTTGGAAGTTTGCACTAAATCTGTGCTTTTATTATCCATTACAAAAATGATTCCCTTTGGATCGTTTGGATTATTATTATACATCTGCCGGCTTGCATCAATCATAAGGTATTTCCCACTTTCTTGATATACGTTAATATCTCTTTGCACTCCTTTTAAATCGGTTGCTTTTGCTGTTGCTTTGCCATCGGCTGCTGTAGCATTGTATTTTTCAAGGATTTTGCCTGTTTCAGCGTCAATAAAATAATACCAATTATCAATAATATTAGGCCTGATATTTACTACCCAAGCGTACCGCAATGATTGATTCCCTTCATCTGTCCAGATATATTTATCCGCCTGAGGACCCGTATATTTTAATAACGCCGCAAGTTGAGGATTGATTTTTTCAATTTTCACTTGATTTTGTAAGTCGCCTTTGCATTTCGTAATGGCATCGTCAGAAGAGATGGTATAGCCTGAATTATCAATCTTTGAAGGTGTGGGAACATATCGCCCCGTAAATAGGTAGATATTATCATTATTATCTAAATGGAATATGAGCTCTTTTCCCCAAATTGGTATTTCATTGTAATATTGATGGTATGTTATATGCAAATTTCCATCATTCGATTTGACTGTGCTTGCAAATTTCAATTCTTTATCGGGTGATTTCAATTGGAATAGTGATTTGTTTTCATTTACATAATTTAAGGGTATAGATGCAGCTTGCAATTTTGGTGAATTGATTTTTTGATTGGCAATATAGCTTATATTTGATATAAAGTATGGAGTATTATTTGCCTTGTTAATGTAAACATTTGCTCCGATATTTACACCCGTCGGATTCTGCAAATTCTTCATATTAATTTTATATTGCAACTGATTGAGATTATTCTGTTGCAATAATCCCTGTGGTGCATATTGAATTGGATTCTTCTGGGAATAGAATGCTCTGACATTATCGGCAAGAGTCTGAAGATTTTTCGCATCAATGCTACCTTTGGGCATTGATTGTATTTCTTCCTTAGTCATATTAACTATTCCTAACTTTTGAGAATAGGCATTACTAAATGCTAAAATAGACAATAAAAGAAGAAATAAGCAGGAAGATTTAGATAATTTTAACATACAAAACCTTTATTTAAATAAATTATTTTCCTTATTTATGGATTAATTCAAATATTTTTTTATATGCTGAATTCATAATCTCTACAGTGTCATTTTTTATAGATGGGTCCCATATAATTATGTGGAGCAAATCATTTCTATTGATTTTAATAATGTTTGTTGTATTTCCATAAGAGTAATTACCCTCTCCTGCATATTTCAGAATAGAATCCTTCAAGATGATTTCCCATATTTTTTGTGGAAATTTATTGTCGTAATTTTTAAAAAATATAGGATTATCGCCCGCCTTTTTGCCTTGCCACGATAATATTTTACCATCTGATTGAATTGTATATCCTTGCCACAATCCTAATGAGCCTCCTCCCGTGCCTACTAAAATACTGTAATTTTCGGGTATTTCAATATTCACGCTTTTGCATCCAAATAAAATTAATAAAGTTACAATGTAGAATATTTTGCTTTTCATTCATCACCATTTTCATAATTTAAAAAAGCAAAAATAAAAAAAATATAATATAAAATTTGTTGTTCCTAATTATTATTCAAAAAATTTTGAATTTGCCGCATTATTTTTATAATTTATCGGCAGCTATGTAGCTTATTCGATTTTTTATTGTCTTATAGTTACATAAATATGCAAAAGTGAAATTTTATAATTTAGAATTTTATTGAGCTTACGACTTAAATCGCGGGTTCAAAAGTGTAGGGGCAATTCATAAATTGCCCCTACAATATGTAGAGACGCAAAATTTTGCGT
>DAOTPH010000019.1:0-17281 GCA_035451765.1 Bacteroidota bacterium
TCAATCGATTTTATCTTCATTTTCATTGCATTATCTATATTTTCAAAACGCAAATCGCAAAATGCTTGCAAGCCATTGCCTAATATCTTTGGCGCAATAAAGAAATGGAATTCATCGACGAGTTTATAATGAACAAAATTTGAAAACAATTGAGCTCCTCCCTCAACCATTACCGAAGTTATAGAAAATTCCGTACCTAATTTCTTTATAAGTTGCACCAAATCAATTTTATTTCTAAAATTTAATCTAACGGGAATAATCTGAACATCTTGTCCCATAAGTAATTCAGCTTTAACAGATGAAATAGCAAACTCATCGCATACAACATAAGTTCTATTTCTATATTCATCTGTGAAAAGATTTAAATCAAGAGGAAGTGATAAATGCGAATCTAATACAATCCGTTTTGGTGTTGGTGAATCAATTTCTCGGACAGTCAAATGTGGATTATCCATTATTGCAGTATTTTTACCAATTAAGATTGCGTCAACTTCGGAACGAAGGTATTGTACTTTACTTCGCGATTCTACTGATGTTATCCATTGGTTCTCACCATTTTTCAATGCAATATTTCCATCAATGGATTGAGCAATTTTAAGAATAATATACGGTTCTTTCGTTTTAATCCATTTTGCAAAACCTTTATTAATCTCTTGTGCCGTATCTTCTAGAATTCCCACATCTACTTCAATGCCTGATGCTTTCATTTTATCTATACTCTTGCCTGCGACCAATGGATTTGGGTCAATCATTCCAATCACAACACGCTTAAAATTATGTTTTATAATTTCATCCACGCAAGGTGGTGTTTTGCCATAATGGAAACAAGGTTCAAGATTTACAACAAGTGTGCAATCAGAAAAATCAGTTCTATTTGCATTTTTTATAGCATCAATTTCTGCATGAGGAGCGCCAAATTTTTTATGCCATCCTTCAGATACAAAATTTCCCTCTTTGTCAATTATGACTGCCCCTACCCGCGGATTTGGACTAACATATCCTGTACTTCGTTTTGCTAAGTCCAATGCTCTCTGCATTGCCTCGCTTTCGTTCATTAATCGCTCCAGAAATCTATCATCGAAACATAATTGATTGGTACAGCTGGAATTATCAATTTCGCTTTACACTCGCCTTTGAATTTCGTTTCCTCATTTGTGAAATTGATACTTTGTTGATAAACATAATAATTGCCAATTTCCTCGGGAAGGACATTTGAAATCATCTGCATAAAGTTTTTGCCTTCGCTTGAATTATAAAGTATTTTTTCATTTTGAATTTCCAGCCTCAATTTTTCACTTGTTGGCAAATACGAACCCTGAACAGTGTTCAATCGTATAGCCAAAAGTTGGAAGTTATATACTCCATTATTAATTTTTATGGTTGGTAATAAATATAATGCTTGTATCTCAGGAAATATGTCAGAATAATTTATATCATCAATTGATTTTACGATTGTGTATTTTCCATAATTTGAACTTAAGGCTATATTAATTTTGCTTTGTTTCCAATCTTTTGGAAGTTCATCTTTTTTAAATTTTTTCATATAAGCATAAGTCAAATTAATTTGTTGGTTTGCTTTTTTATAGTAGGAATTGATAATCTCTTGTGGATATACTGCAGAATCCTCATTTTGCCCCATAAAATATACTTTTAAATATTCCATCTTAGGAACGCTCTTACTTAGTTCCAATGGAAGCACAGAATTCATCACAAAATAAAAATTAACAGAATCTTGACTTTCTATATAAAATGTCATCAAGTTTTTCATAATGAATTCCTTAGCATTTTTTTTTGAATTAAAACTCGAGCAAGCTAGATTGCTAAATAATACTATTAAAATCAATAATTTCGTTATCTTTTTCATATTTTTAGTATTTATTTATTGCAAATTAATTAATTTTTTGCATTATTTTCAATTTTTTATTCAAATAATTATTAAATTTGAAAATATTCTCGGGGGGAAAATGAAATATTGCAAAATCCTTTATGCATTATTTTTTATAATTTCTTTGTTAAATATAAATATAGCAATTGCAGGTAGTGCAGGACGCAACTATTCACTTGAAACGATGAATATTGTGAATATGCCGACTGCGGGCAGTATTCCTTTGAAAAGCCAATTTTTTGAATTATATTTTTCTCAAAATTCCTGTCTAAATATTAAATTGCTGGATGCACCTTTTAGAAATTTTTATTTTGGACTTTCTGAAGGTGCAACTAATTTTTTTGGTAATGGAAATATTACTTTTCAAAAATATCCAGGATTAATCGCCAATTACCGCATATTAAACGAAGGAAAATATTATCCTGCTATTGGAATTGGAATTAATACTCAAGGCAAAGGAAATTATAATGAATCTAAAGATGAATTTGATTTTATCAGCCCTGGCGTATATCTTGCTGTAAGTAAATCGTTTTTATGGTCCCTTGGATATTTCGGCTTACATATCGGCACAAATTATTCCTTTGAACCCGCATCAAGCAATCGCCGATTTAATTTATATTTTGGTATCGAGCAATCATTAACAGATAAAACCTCAATAAACTTAGAATATGATGTTAATACTCCCGAAAATCCCGATTTTGTTTTTAATA
This sequence comes from Bacteroidota bacterium, assembly GCA_035451765.1. Classification (GTDB taxonomy): domain Bacteria; phylum Bacteroidota; class Ignavibacteria; order Kapaibacteriales; family UBA2268; genus UBA2268. Next base: position 2,596 of record DAOTPH010000019.1, read on the forward strand.
AAGCATTGCTCAATCTTGCGCTGCGTTATTCTATTGATAATAATATTACAATTGATTTGAATTTTTTGGATTTATTTAAAACAAAAAATGCAGTAATGCGGTATTTAAAAATCGAGGGAACAATTAATATATTTTAATAAAAAATGGGCTGCAATTTCTCCCGAAAGACAGCCCACAAAACTGTTATCACAACAGTACCTTACAATAAATTAATAGACGTTTTAAAAATAAATTATTTTTTTTAATTTTTCCTAGAAATTCACTTATTTTTTATTTTCTTTTGGCTGGGTTAAGTCTTTTATATCATTTAGATTTAATTTTCCAGTAATTTGAATTAATGTCACCTCATCAGGCTCATAAGTTAGCATCAAAAATTCGCTAACTTTATCATTTGCGTCTTTTTTCACAAGCATCATCACTTTTTCATCTTTTTTGGATACATTCATCAGTTGAGAATATTCTTTAGTATTAACTGCTGCGAGCAGTTCATTATAAATTGCATTCGGAAGAATCTTGCCACCATCTTCCTTGCTATATGTCAAAATCTTGATTCCGCTAATATCTTTTGCTATTTCTTTAATTTTTTTGTCATCTTCTTTATTCCTTTCTTTAGATCCATTCATCTCATTAAAAACATATCCTAGACTGCTTCCTGGAATATTTACTACTGTAAAGCCATCCTGCCCTGAATATTTATTCATTATTTTATCAATATCTGCTGAATAAGCTAATTGGAGTGATAATCCAATCAAAATCACTATTGTATTTAAAATTCTAATTTTTTGTTTTTTCATTATTTCAAATCCTTAATTTGATTCTTTATTTGATAAATTTATATTTATTTTATTTAGCGCATTCATTCCCTCTTGTAGATATTCCAACTTATCTAATTTTCCCAACCCCTTATTTAGATTCTCAGATACAGCATATAAGGCATATTCTGTTATTCTATATGTCGAATCTGGATCTGTCACTGTAATCATATTGCTTTGCTTATGTGAAAATGGATTTTGTGGCAAAAAGAAAATTATTGAAATTATCAGCAATATCACTGCTGCTGCCGCAGGGATCCAATATAATTGCTTTTTTGTATGATGAATTTCTCTGTCCTTAGGCAATGCAAAATCATAATTTTGATATTCAATTTCCCTTTCCCTCTGATAGAATACAAATTGCGATTGGTATTTTTTCAATTCTTGAGGCACATCCTCATTATTGAAATAATCTCGAAGCACAGCTTCTTCTTCAAGCGAGGTTTCGCCTTCATAATATTTTTCGAGTAATTTTTTAATAATTCTTATATCCATTTTCGTAAGCCTCTAATTTTTCTTTTACTTTTTTTCTTGCTCGTGAAAGATTTACTTTTACATTATTAGGTTTCATTTTCATAACCTTCGCAATTTCGTTCATTTCCATTCCTTCGACGTCTCGCAATTGCAAAATGGCACGTTGCTTTGCAGGAAGGGTTGCTATAATTTGTTCGACAATCTCAATTTCTTCTTTTTGTTCAAGCATAATATCAGGATTCAGTGATTTCTGAGTTGGGAAAATACCTTTTATTGGAACAAGTTGAATATGCCGCGTGCGTAATTTGTCAATGCAATAATTTTTCGTCACGCTCATAGCAAAAGCCTCAATATTTCGTTCACTATCAATCATACTGCATTTTTCCCATAATTTAATAATCACCTCTTGCACCGCATCTTTCGCATCTTCCTCATTTTTCAATAGCCTGCGAGCAAATCGATACAATTTATCTTGCAATGGAATAATTTTGCTAATGTATTCGTTTTCTTCCACAGTATTAAATACGAAAAAATCGAAAATAAGTAACAAATTGGAAATTAAACTACGATTTTCTATAATTTAGAAATAAAAAAAGTCCCGTTTTTTATTAGAAAAGGGACTCTAAAGGGTACATATTTATTATTTGATTTATTCTTTAATAAACTTCCTTACTTCAGTTTTGCTTGTGTTTGTAAATCTAATTGTATATAATTAAAAAAAACACAGTAAGAATATGCTCTCGCTATCCTTACTGTGTGTCATAATTATCTTTCTAATTTTTAATTTTATTTTATTTATTTTTCATATTATTGTCGGGTGCGTTTGCAGGTTTATTTGGTCCCATCATTTTGTTTGGAGTTGGATTCCATAGTAAAAATTTGTCGGGGGATTGAACAAAAGTATTAATCATTGAATTCTTTCCTAAATTAGGCCTATTCTTTAGAATTGGATATTTTTCTAGCAAATTTTTATTCAATTCGTCAAGCTTCGGTTGAACTTCTTGTTGAAGCTTCTGCAAATCGCTCTTGAGTTTATCATATTGCTTTGGATTATTTTTTATAATCTTATTGAGCTCAGCGGCATTATCAGGATTTGGAGCAACATTGCCCGGTTTCATACTATTACCTTGTGGGTTGTTGCCTTGTGGATTATTGCCTTGTCCTTTGTTTTCCTTTCGCTTTTCCATTCGCTCTGCTCTCATATTAGTTCTAAGGTTATTTAACGTTTCAAGATCATTCTTGGAAATAGATTGGTCGAAGTTCTTTTGTATTTCAATTAGTTTGGGAAATACTTCAGTTTTATTGAAATTTTGCATTTCGGTCTGGTATGCCCTCAATGCAACTCTTTCGCTATCGCTCATTCCTTGATTTGGAGCTGCCATTACCGATACTGTTGCAACTACCATTGCAACAATTGCGAGATTAATGATTCTTTTTAACATATTACTACTCTTTTTTATTTTTAAAAACATAATTTAGACAACATAAATACGAAAAATGTTTAAAATTGTTATAATTTTTTAAAATTGATTTACTCTAAACCCCTCTGCGTTCTGGGTCCCAGATAATTTTGTGTATTTGCAATTGCAAACGAATAGGCAAGTGCGTTGCAAGTATCCACTGAGTTAAATCTATTGGCTCGATTTGACCTAAAACAGGAGAAAAAAGAATATTATCAGTAATATTAAATAAATTATTTCTTGAAACAAAATCCATTGCCCAATCGAAATCTCTGCGGTCGCTAATCGCAAATTTTATCTCATCTTTTTTATCTAAAAATTTTAAATTTTCTATTTTGTTAAACTTTTCCATTTTCGATCCTGGACATTTTATATCGAGAATCTTGATAATATTTTTATTTAATTTATCAATCGATTTGCTCCCACTTGTTTCTATTGCCACAGTATAATTATTTTCCGATAAATAGTTCATTAAATCAATACTATTAGGTTGCACAAGCGGTTCGCCGCCCGTGAACTCAATAAAATTGCAATTGAAAGACTTAATTTGGTCCAAAATTTTTTGGTAAGTCATAATTTGTTCAATTTGCTTTATATCGAGTGCATAAGGAGTATCGCACCAGGTACATCGGAGATCGCATCCTTGAAGGCGAATAAATACGCAGGGCAATCCTGCTCTTGTTCCCTCCCCTTGAATTGAATAAAAAATCTCGGATATATTTAAAGTATTATTTAAAAAATCACCCGTTTTCATAAATAATTATTTGAAAATTGTATAAACGAAGTTGATTTATGAAATGATATTAAAATAATTAATTAGGTATATTTTAATTAAGAAATAATAAAAAAACACAGCAAAAATGTATTTAAACTCTTTCTGCTGTTTTTTATTAAAAATTACTATACTTACTTAGCTTCGGTCTTTTATAGAATGCCTCGAAACTACTTCTGTTCAGGTTCAGTTGCTTTGTTTGTTTTGGCTTTTTTAGTTGTGGTTGTTTTTGCTTTTGTCTTTGTGGCTTTGACAGCTTTCTTTTCAGTTGTTGTGGTTGTAGTCGATTTGACTTCTGATTTCGGTGCAGCTTTCATTTCTGTTTTTGTTGATTTTGCTTTTACTTCTGTTTTTGTTGCCTTTGGCGTTGCTCCTTTTGTATCTGTATTTGGACCAGCCATAACTGACATTATTGCAAATAAAATTGCAAGCATTCCAAGATTAATGATTTTCTTATACATATTAGTCCTCATTTTTATTTAAATTCAGAATTTAGACAACAAAAAAATTAAGAAGGATTAAAGGAAGTGAAAAAAATTTTTAATATTTTTTAGTTCTATATAAATTTAAATACATAATTCCAGGGACATTAAGCCAATTTTCAATTATTATTGGATTCTTTCACACTATTCACAATCTCGGTTGAAGTTAAATGTATAAAAACTATAAATCAAAACGAAATTATTATTCAATATTAAAAAATAAAATACAACTGAATTGAACACATAACAATTAATAATTACTCTAATGATATAAAAATCATAGTAATATTCAATTTGTGCTTGGATGGTCCAGCAAATATTGAATGCGATTTAACATTTGCCGCTCCAATATCCCATTTGATTCCCAGAAATGAACTTTTGCTGTAGCGTGTTCCTCCATTCCACTTATCTCACCTTTTAATTTAACAATGGTTGTTCCATTTGGTTGTTCAGTAAGCCAAAATTTATATTGTATTCTTCCACTTGCCCACACTCCACCACGGATTATTGGAATTTGAACGCTATATTTTTTTAGAACATCCCATGTCGAATCAGTTTTGCCGACAATCACGCAATAATCAGAAAAAATCTTGCCTTTATAATAGCCTTCAGTTGTTTGATTATAATTTTTTTGCAAAATTTGGCAACTTTGCTCATCAATTGCTTTAATTACGGTATTCCACACTGTCTCAAATGATTGGGTGAATGTTCTTTCATATCCCTCAGGATTATATTGTGCTTTTACTGTATCTACTTTGAAAGGATTAAATTTATCCTCTTGCTCTTGCTGAGAGAAGAGATTTATATTGTACGAAAAAAATAAGCATATAGCCAAAAAAAATAACTTTTTCATCGGAATTTTCCCATTTTATATAAATACAAACATACGAAAAATTGAGTAATATGTGAATAGTATTAGTTTATTTTATCCAACAGCAAAAAATCTTTTAATATGAATTAAAGAAAATATATAATTAATACCAGCAATAAAACGGGTGCCGAAAACATTATGCTATCAAATCTATCAAGCACACCGCCGTGTTCCCAAAATAATTTCCCTGAGTCTTTTACATTGGCATCACGTTTGAAGCTTGATTCAAGGAAATCGCCAATTTGTCCAAAGATTCCAATAATTAACCCATCCAGTAATAATATAGAAATTGGTAAATCAATTTTCAGAGCAAACCCCAGTAACCAAAATGATAATACTGCACTAATCAGACCAGCAATGCCACCTTCCCAACTTTTTTTAGGGCTTATGGAAGGAGCGATTTTATGTTTTCCCCATTTTTTCCCAATAAAATAAGCAAAGGAATCGCATATCCAAATTGTTGCAAAAAATACAAATAAATAATATGCCCAATTAGTATTGTTTGTAATCCCAAGCGAAAACAAGTAATTATAGAAAAAACGCAATATAATTAATGATGAAAATGGGATTAGCAAATAAACAAGTCCGCCAAATGTTGTCGATATGTTTGCAATTGCATTGCCATTATTGCGAAATAGACTTACGGTAAATAAAATTATAAATAAAATCAAAATTTGCTCAATCATTGCTATAAAGATGGAGCCAACATTATGGGTAACATAAGAAAATGTAAAAATCAAATAAATACTAAATAATATTGATAAACCTGCAATTATACTTAGGGCAATTAGGGGATTGTACCCTTTTGCTTTTGCCAATTGATAGAATTCCCATAATCCAACAGAAAATAAAAATGCAAATGCTATAAAATAATACCATCCACCTAAATAAATAATTACCAGTACTAATGGGACACCAATTATACCCACAATTGTTCGTTTTGCAAGTTCGTTCATACTTCTCCTTCATTATTATATATATATTCAGGGGCAAAAGGTAATCTTTGGTCAATAAATAAAAATACCTCGCCCTCGTGTATTTCAATAGAAATTTCATCAGCAATTGCAATATTATGTGTCCCCTCTCTAATACCTAGTTCGAGAGCTTCTGCATCTAATTTCCAATATAAATTTTGTGTTGAAAGGATTGCTTTATTTTTTGGAATTAATGATATAATTTCATCTTTATGTGTTTTTAAATAAAATGATTTACCAATGCAAATTCCATATCTGCCTTTATCGTAAATAGTCAAATTCATTGATTTTGAATAACGGCTGAGAACACTCCAATTATTTAATGAATGCTCATATAAACCTCCGTGAATCCCTAAAATCAAAATTCTGTTGTAACCCTTTTCGGAAGCATATTTCAATGTTTTCTCAAAATCATTTGTTTCCTGTTCAGAAATTTTAATTAGTCTATCATTTGGAAATCCAGTTGCAATGGCATCATCGCTCGAAAAAGAATCCAAATCCCCAATGATATATTCAGGTATTATGCCATTTTTAATTAAAGATATGCCCGCCCCATCCGCTGCAAAAATTGGTACTTTTGGTAATTTTTGGATAATTTCATATTCATTGAATTCACCATTTAGAAAAATCAATAAATCAAAAAAATGATTTCCGAATGAAATTTCACAAAATTTTAACACCTTATTATCTTTAGTCAAATGCATTATTATTTTACAATAAATGATTAATTTTCAAAATTACAAAATTTTAGGGTCTTATATATTCAACAAAGTTATAATATGGCATAGATAAATCTTTTTTATAAATTATTTAAAAATTATCATAACCTTATAAAAATTCTTAAATTTGTAAAATCATATAATTTCATTTGATGGTTAAAATAGATTTGCATAAATTATGGAGGAGAATTTCATCATATATATTTATTATATTGTTGGCATTTTTTCCAATTTGCAAACTATTTGCTGACGATGAGATAACTCTTAAAAGCCAACAAACTGTTAATTATATATCGCATAACCTAGTACCATCTACTTTAAATAAGAATCTTTATGAAATAAATATTATAGAATTTGAAGGAATTAAATCTTTTAAATTAGATGAAGTAATTGAGGTTGTTCAAACACAATCGACTGTAAATAATATACCATATAGATTTTTCAAATCTTTTTATAAAGAATTTGAGAAAAATCAAGCAACACCAAAAATTTTACTTCATCAGTTCAAACTGGGATTAGATATATTGGGTAAAGAAGTGCCATTTTTTAATAAAGATCAAATCGAGGAAGATGCTACCTCGCTTGAAACTTTTTATCACGTAAATGGCTTTCATTTTGCAAAAGTATATTATCAATTCTATCCATCAAAAAATAAACAGATTAATATTCTAAAATTTATTGTAAATGAGGGTCCTCAATTTTTTATAGATACAATAAATTATCAAGGATTAGAAAAAGTTAATAATGAAATACTTACAAATATTGAAAGAGCTCGTTTTTTAAAAAGGGATTCAAAATTTAGTGAAGAAAAAATCACATTAGAAATTCAGAAGATAATAAATTTATTGAAAAATAGTGGATACTATTACGCCACAACTCAGCAACCTATTGTATTGATTGATACAATATCGCAAAGAGATAGCATTATAATTCCGCTTGATTGTGGAAAAAGGTATAAAGTAGGCAGAATAGATTTTATTGATTCTACGCGTGGGCAACCTAAATTAGCATATCAAATAAAAAGAAAATCGCTTGAGTTAAAGCCGGGCGATTGGGTGAGCCGAGAAAAGGTAATTGAATCAACTAACAATCTACTTTCTCTCGGGACATTTGAAATTGTGGTAATAGATACAACCTCACAATTTGCACTACAAAATGATTCAACATTAAATTTTGCATCATATCTTTTTTATCGCAAACAGCAAGAATGGGATGCAGGCTTATCTTTTAATCAGACAAGAATTGATAATTTACTGAATTTTGGTTTAGAAGTCTATTATCGACATCGCAATTTCTTAAATGCCGCACAGAATTTTTCTCCCTTTTTTAATGTTTATCTTAAAGATATAAATAATACTATATCCACAGGAAATTTTGAATTGGAGGGGCAAATTGGATTTCGCTATTCTCAACCAATTTTATGGACTATTGCGAACTCACGGGTCGGATTATCAGCAAGCCTTTCTTATTCTCAACGCTTGATGAATAATTATTTTAGAATTTCCACATTTTCATTTCCTTTGAGTTTTCCAATAAAATTTCCTAAAATAACTTATTTTGATAACGGTAGCATTGATTTCCAATTTACACGTGATGAACCCATCAATTTTGCATCATCAATGAATCGCGCTTACAAATTGGCAAGGAATGCACAGGATACAAATAATATTATGCAGGCATTTTATCTTTATAAAAGTATGGCTGATTATTTATCGAGTCCCACATTTCATTTGCTAACATCGAATTCTATTGGCTTTTCTATGACAGGGGATTCACGAAATAATGTGCTTTCCCCTACAAAAGGATATTTAACATTTGTGGGAATAGATGGCTGGAACCCCCTATTTTTCTTTGACCCACTTTGCGGATTATCGCGTTATATACGCTTGCAAATTAGCCATAGTCAATATTTTTCGCTATCACCTACAACAGTTTTTGCCTATAAAGGAAGATTTGGAAGTATTACACTACTGCAAAAAGGAAATTCATTTATTCCGCTAAATGTTCAATTTTTCTCAGGTGGTCCGAATAGCGTTAGAGCTTGGCCTGCAAGAAAATTGCGTTATGCAAAGCCATTAAGTGATACTACAATGTCGGCAAATACAATTGATTTTTTGCAAAATTTTGTCGGTAACGGCGTAATTATTGAAGGTAGTGCAGAATTTCGCTTTGGATTTAAAAAATTTCCAGGATTAAGTACAGGCTTGGCAAATATTATTTCTAATATGGGGACTACATTATTTCTTGACTTTGGAAATTCTTTTCATTGGTACCTTGAAAATACTGACTATAAAGTGACATTCACAGATTATTTCACAAAGCTTGCCGTTGGTGTTGGTATTGGCTTGCGTTACCAAACTCCAATTGGTCCCATCAGATTGGATTTTGCATTCCCTGTTTATGATCCATTAAAGCAATATAAGCCATTCTCAAAAACGCAAGTTAGCTTTGGAATTGGAAACGCATTTTAAAAGAAAAATAAAAATACAATTTTTACTCTATTAAAAAAATTAATTATAAAAAGGGGTTGACATTGTCGTCTCTCCGTTTTTAACAAACAATCAATTTTTTATTATTTTTTCGACCACTTGCTTTCCATCTTTATAAAATCGTATTGTGTAAAATCCTGTTGGTAAAGATGAAATATTTATTTTTTCTGATTCAATTAATCTTGATTGGAAACAATTGCCCAGCATATCATAAATTTGATACTGCCAGCCAATATACGATGATGCATTTAAATAATCCTGAGCTGGATTTGGAAAAAGTGGATTGAAATATTGATTTTGATATTCTTTTACATCTACTCCCGTAAGTAAATCGCTGATTTTTGCACGGTAAAAACTTTTTAAACCAGATATTGAATATAGATTAACAAAAATATATTCTCCATTAATTGCAAAATGTGTTCTATCTGTAGTTCCACTAACTTGCATCCCTGAATTATGGGCTTCCCAGGTCTTGCCTTTATCTTTAGAAATAAATACTCCATTGTGATAACATTTTAAATATAAATTTTCCCCATCGTTAGCAATTGCGTTAATCCAATTTTCAACCAAATTACCATATCGAAATCTGATATCAGTTTTCACCCAAGTCTCACCAAAATCTTCGGATATTACCAGGCCGTCTGAAACGCCTACATAAACGTAATTGTCAAGCAATGAAATTGCATTAATTTGCTGGTCAGTAAATTTGTATTGTTGCCAAGTATTGCCCAAGTCCGTTGATTTATAGAGACCTAAGCCCCAAGTTCCTGCAAAGATAGTATTTCCACGAATTGCTACGGGTAAAACGTAGTGGTTTTTGGCAAAGCTTCTGAACTGCCAAGTAATGCCCATATCGGTAGATAATAATACACCATCTGATATGCTTGCCACAACATTATTTCCATCTATAGATATTTCATAAACAGTTTTATTCGATAATTTCTTTGTTGTATCACTAGCGCATTGAATCCAATGCATACCTCTATCAGAAGACATAAACAAACCAGAGAAATTGCCTACAAAAATATTATCTCCCGCAGCTTCAACAGCGGTTATGTACGATTTAACAAGTCCATTTTCATTCCAAACCCACGTTACTCCCTGGTCAGAAGAAACGGCTAATTTTTGAGGTGTTCCTGCGTAAATTATACCATCTGCAGCTGATAATGCAGTTGGATTTGCATAAGCAATACTTTGATAAATCTTTTCCCAGCTTGCGCCCATATCAGTCGATGAGTATATAGTGTGGGCATCTTCATCAATAGCAAAAAAGTAATGACCATTATAAGTAAAATCATAAATATATCCTAGTTCATTACCTTTTGCCGTCCAATCTTTACCACTGTTCGTTGACAGATAAATATTACCATCAAAGCCACTAACAAAAATAATAGAATCTTTCAAAAACATCGAATAAACCTTTGTATTACCTGTTGTGATTTTGACATTACTCCAACTTTTTCCATTATCAGGAGACATTATTAATGTCCAAGAATTATATTCAATAGCAAAAATACTATCCCCTTTTAGTGAAAAATATCGAACTTGCAAAGTATCTGAATTTCTCATAACAGGTTGCCAATTCTCACCAAAATCAGTAGATGTAAATAATCCACCGTAATAATATGTGACGCTGCCAATTTTTTCTTCTTTCGTTGATGATGCCCAAATTTCGTTATTTCTTACATCATATAAGGCAATATCACTATATGGCAGACCCTTTATATCAATTGGCATCCAGTGATCACCCCAATCTGAAGAATAAAAAATACCATTTTCAGGCGCATTTATATATATTTTATCATTATCAAAAGAGATTTCTTTTACAGTAAAATTTATACCATTATTTTTTGGAATCCAACTGTTGCCCATATCCGTTGAGATATAACATCCATGGTTTGTCCCAACAATAAGTTTGTTATTAATTATTTTATGTATCCATATATAATCATTATCGATTATAGCTGTATCCCAATTCTTTCCATTATTCAGAGATATTAAAAGTGGACCCTCTAATTTGGCCATAATTGTATCATTATATGAAACAATATATGATATTGAAGGAGCATCGTGTAACCAACCCGGAACCAATTCCCATTGAGAATACAAAGAATGTAATGATAAGAAAAAAACCAAAATAAGGATTAATTTTTTCATCTTATTTTCCTTTCTTTAATTGTTAAATTAATTCAAATTTTTTATTTAAAAAATACCATCTCCCTCTCATATTTTGAGAAGGAGTTGGTAATGGTTTCAATTTTTTACAAATTTTAAAAAAACTTTTTTATTATCCTCTGAAGCTAAGAGTATGAAATATGTGCCTGAGACGTAACTATCAATTTTAATCGATACACAATTGCTTTTGTTTTTTAATGACTGTGAATGAATATTAATACCCATAATATCAAAAATGAATATTTTTGTAGCATTAAAACCATTTAAATTAATGATTAAATCTGTGCTTGATGAAATATAACAATATGGATCAAAATTTGATTTTTGATATGCCTGAGATTTAATATTATCATCCAATGAACTAAGTGAATGCCTCTTTAATGGTTCAACTATTGAAACAATATAATGCGTTTTTTTGTAAGAAATAGTTTTCCATTCAATTGTGTTTTTTTGCAAAATTGAATACTTCTCAATACTAAAATATTCTTTTTCAGATTGAATAGTATCTTTTTGTGAGTGTAAAATTGTATTAGGAAATATTAATATTCCAAATGAAACAATGATTATAATAAAGCATTTAGTTTTCATATTATGCTCCTATTTTTTAAGGTTTTTGCGGATCATCACAAAATGTTTTGCAATCAGATACATTAACATCACTAAGTAATAATTGTGCATCGTGAAGATAAACTTGGCCATTCTCCCCAATAGTTCCATAAAAATATCTGATGATATCGCCATTATGCCACTCACATTCTGGAACATAAGGTAAATAACAGGTAAATTCCCCCGTAATTGAGTGCATAGTTTTAGATATTCCTCCTCCCGGTAACATACAAATAGTATAAGTCCTCTGGCAACATAATTCAAAATCGCAGGGAACTAGTCGTGCTAGTGGTAATTTAAGTCCTGTTGCTAAATCTGTACCTATTGCTTGGCAAACAGCGGAACAACTTCCAGGCCAATATATTTGGTAAGTGATACTATTTGGGCAAATATAATTGCTCGATTCCTTTACGAAAAGCGAATCCATTAACTGCTCATAAATCCCATGCATAAAAACCTTAAAAGAATCTACATCGACTCCAAGAGGTATTCTCCACATTCTATAAAGATACCTCATTAGATCACCGCATAGAACAGTATCATCTTTTTTCGGAAAAGAAACATCTTTAATCTCTACAAATGTTTTTTCACCTACAGGTGGACAATAACAATGTTTTAGCATATAAGTAATTGATACAGGGCAGCTTGGTCTTGCATTCCAGTATATCACGCGGGTGACGATTGTTGAATCAGCACAATTTTGACAGTTTGAAATATCTCCTTGATAACATTGATTGAAAGGTTTGGGGTCCTGCGCTTTCATTGTCGTATTTGATAACAAAAGTATCATTGATGTTAGCATTATTATTGCTAAAATCTGCGTAAATTTTGACACTGCAAAATTGACAATAAACATAGATTGTTCATCGTCTTTGATAGCTTGATAGCTTGATAGCTTGATAGCTTGATAGCTTGATAGCTACTTTCTGTTTTTGGAAAATAATTTTCCATGATATTACCTCTTTTATTTATTAATAATAATTTAATGAGCTTTATGCTCATTATTATTAGTTTATATCAAATATCAAACAATTTTTTAAAATCAAATTTACTTTTTACTAAATTAATAAATTAATTTGAATTTTAGATCATTTTTTATATTTTTTTAAAATATTTTTCCCCTCTTTTTTTAAATACATAACCCTTCTAATCGTCAAACTCAATTTTAGTAATTCTTGAAAAATGAATTTTCTCAATCCTTTTGTTCTGTTCGGGTTAATAGCAGCGTCGATACCTATTATATTGCATTTGCTAAACTTACGGAAACTGCGCACTGTTGAGTTTTCGAGTATAAAATTTTTAAAAGAATTACAAAAATCGCAAATTCGCAGGCTTAAAATCAGGCAAATCCTTCTGCTTGTCCTGCGAACCTTATTAATCATCTTTATTGTGCTTGCATTTTCGCGTCCTGTTATCCAAGGCACATTGCCTGGTATGACAAAATATGCGCAAACGAGTGCTGTAATATTATTTGATAATAGCCCAAGTATGAATTATTCAGATGAATTTGGCAATAGATTTAATTATGCAAAGCGAACCGCAAGGAAATTGATTGAGCAATTCCGCTCAGGCGACGAAGTTGCCATTATTCCAATGAGCGATTTGAAAGAATTTGGCAATTATAATTTTTCAAGAGATTTGCAAAATTTAAAAGAGCAAATAAATAGAATTAATATCGGCTATTCTGTCGCAGATTTAGATAAATCAATTTCACTAACTTCAGCATTATTCGAAAATTCTCGAAATATTAATAAAGAAATATTTATAATTTCAGATAATCAATTGATTAATTTCAAAAGCATTGATACAATTTCAGAACCAAATACTATTATAAAAAAATATCAACCATCCATCTATTTTCTTGAAGTTGGTGCGAAATCAAAAATCGATTATGCAAATTTATCAATTGATTCCGTGCAATTGCTCACTCAAATTTTCCAACCAAATAAACCTGTTCAGATTCTTGCAAATATTCATAATTATTCTCAGCAAGACCAGCCTTCAGCGATTTTGAGTATTACATTTAATAATGAGCGTGTTGCACAAACAGAATTCAACATAAATGCAAATTCAACAAAATCTGTAAATATTTCAGCAAATCCAAAGGATTATAAAATCGTTTCCGCTGAAGCAAAACTCGAAAGCGACGCTTTGGAAGAAGATAATTCCAAATATTTTGGATTTATAATGCCACGTACTCCACGAATTGCAATAGTTGATGATGAAAAAAATCCTTATCTACTTTCTGCATTGGGTGTAAATAATTTTAATAATTTATATAATGCTGAAGTAATGACTGTGAATGATTTTAATAATAGAACAATCACAGATTATGACGCTTGTATTATAAATTCATTAAAGAATTTGACAGTAGAAAAATTACGTCAATATATAGCAAACGGTGGTAAGGCAATAATTTTTGCTGATGATATATTGGCTCAAGCACCTAATTATTTGGATTTGCTTGGAATACAAGGCGGTCGGCTAACACAATATCCCGAAGGGCAGATGCCAGTAGTCTCGCAAATACAAAAGCTTTCGCCAATCTTTGAAGGTGTATTTACAGATAAATCATCTTTTAGCTTAAATGAGAAAATTCGATTCAAAAAATTATATTCAATCTCAACAGGTTATCCATTAATTCAAACAACATCGGGTGACCTTGCTTTTGAGAAAACAATAGAAAAGGGGAAAATTATATTTATTTCCTCTCATCCGTCGCTTGCTTGGAGTAATTTTCCAATTTCATCATTATTTCCCGTCTTTATCAATCGCTCTGTTGAATATCTTACGATGATTCCCGAAATTTCAAGAACGGCGACAATAGGAGAAACCATTCAAATAACAATACC
>DAOTPH010000020.1:0-17095 GCA_035451765.1 Bacteroidota bacterium
GCATTGTCAAATATTCAGTTGACTATTCCAATGCGTACAACCGAGGAAGGCAACCTTTATGGTTCAATTACAAGTCAACTTATTGCCGAAAAACTTACTGAACTCAATTTTAATATTGATAAACGTAATATAATTATTGATGAACCTATTAAAACTCTTGGCATTTTCGATGTAAAAATCAAATTGCACCCTGATATAACCACAACAATAAAAGTGTGGGTTATCAATGAAGAGGAACAATAGGAAACGCTAATTATTTTGCATTATGCAAATTGTAATTGGAACTAATAATAGTAACAAATCAAATGAAATTATTACAATTTTAGAATCTAATTTTTCCAATCTTTTTGAATTTTTAACCTTATCGGATTTTCCTCAGAAAATTGAGGTTGAGGAAACAGCTAATTCATTTGCAGAAAATGCAGAATTAAAAGCACGTGGAATCTATAATCAATTGCACATTCCTGTAATTACTGATGATTCAGGACTTGAGGTAGATATTTTAAATGGTCAGCCTGGAATTTACTCTGCCCGTTATGCAGGAGAAAATAAGAATGATTCAGATAATAGAAAAAAATTAATTAAAGAATTATCTCGTTTTGAGTGCGACTCTTTCCCAGCTCAATTTCAATGTGTAATTTGTTATTTTGATGGTAAAAATTTGATTAAAGGCTACGGCATTTGTCGTGGCAAAATTATTCTCGAAGAAAGAGGAAAAAATGGATTTGGATATGATCCTCTATTTATTCCTGATGGTTATGATAAAACATTTGCTGAATTAGAGCCTGAAACAAAAAATCGCATATCTCATCGCTCGAAAGCTCTTTTAGATTTTGTTTATAATTTTAACAATTTTTTAAATAGAGAAAATTGAAAGAGAAAAAAAACATAAAAGCTCGTGACATCATCAAAAATGTACTAATTGGAATTGTTCTAATTCTTTCAATTTATTATTCTCTTAAAGGTATAGATCTAGTTCAACTGTGGAATTATATAAAGACAGCGAATATTTGGTTTATAATAATTCCAGTTCCAATAATGGTGCTTTCGCATTGGTTCCGTGCAACACGTTGGAAAGTAATTCTTGAGCCAATCAAAAAAGACGTAAAAATGAGGAATCTCTTTGCAACTGTAATGATTGGTTATGCTGTAAATAATATTATTCCGCGTGG
The DNA here is from genome assembly GCA_035451765.1 of Bacteroidota bacterium. GTDB lineage: Bacteria > Bacteroidota > Ignavibacteria > Kapaibacteriales > UBA2268 > UBA2268. Next base: position 1,173 of record DAOTPH010000020.1, read on the forward strand.
TGGGGAGATTGTACGTCCATGGGTTTATGCACGAGAAGAGAAAATTTCTTTTTCGGGTACGCTTGCAACAATTGTTTTGGAACGTTTGCTCGATTTATTTATGCTGGTACTTCTCTTTGGAATTGTATTTATTTATTTTAGCGATAAAATTATCGCAGTAATGCCCACATCGATTAATTATGAAAATATAGCGATGATTATTTTGCTTGCTGCTGTTGTTCTGATTATTTGCTTTTATCCGCCATTCTTTGAATTTCTAATTCGCATTTTAATTAAACCAATTTCAGAGAAATTATATCACCGGGCACTTGATATATTTAACAAATTTGGACAAGGTTTTGCAGTTATAAAAAATCCCAAAAAATACCTCAATTTGCTTTTTCAATCTGCATTAATTTGGTTTTTATATGCTTTGCCATTATATATAATGTTTTATGCTTTTAGCTTTGCTACTCACGGCCTGGATTTTCTTGATTCAGTACTACTACTTGTTTCCTCAGGAATTGCTTTTACAATAGCACCAACGCCTGGGTCGGTAGGAGTTTTCCACATTGTTGTTAAATTGATATTAGTAAGCTTCTATGGAATACAACCCGAACAAGCCCTTGCATTCGCAACTGTTAATCATGGTGTAGGATATCTAGTACAGGTTCTACTAGGTGGTTATTATATAATAAAAGATGGGATTGGGAAAAATATCTTTTCAGTTTCATTCAAAAAAGTGCAAGAAGGAACAGAACCTCAGAATTTCACTCAATAAACTATAGTTCAATAATTAATAAAAAAATTATAATGCTGTAGGTATTTTAATAAGTGCATTATCAATCAATCTTGTTCTTCCCACATAAACAGCGACAAGCATTACTATTTCTTCACCAGGGAAAAATTCGTCAGGTGTTTCAAGCGATTCTGCCCGTGCAGTATTGATATAGTCTATTTTTATGTTAGGAATTGTCTTGATGTTTGATAATATTATTGAGTTAATAATCTTGCGTTTTCTTTCACCTTGAGCGATTGCTTTTTTTGCTGCTTCGAGAGCAAGGAAAATTATAGATGCTTTTTCTTTTTCTTCATCTGTTAAATATCTATTCCTTGAGCTCATTGCAAGACCACTTGGCTCTCGATAAATTGGGCAAATTACCATTTGAACAGGCAAATTTAAATCAGCAATCATACGCTTAACTACAAGAGTCTGCTGATAATCTTTTTGTCCAAAAATAGCAAAATTACATTGGGATATTTCAAGAAGCTTTAGCACAACTAATGCAACACCATCGAAATGTGTTGGGCGAGTTGTTCCTTCAAAGACTTCTGTTATTCCTGAAATATGAAGGGAAGTAGAAAATCCAATTGGATACATATCTAAAGCATCAGGCGCAAATAAATAATCAACATTTTTCGCCTTAAGCAATGCTTGATCGTGTTCAAAATCCCTTGGATAAGAATCAAAATCCTCATTAGGTGCAAATTGCTTAGGATTAACAAATAGGGAAGTGATAACTATATCTGCAATTTCTTTTGCTTTATCAACTAAAGCAAGATGTCCATCATGCAAAAAGCCCATCGTGGGTACTATGGCAATTGTCTTCCCTTGATTTTTTAAGCTCAAAGCAACACCTTGCATTTTTGTAGGGTCTTTAATTATTTCCATCAATTTTTTCAATTATTTCAAAATGGACTTTGCCATTAAATTTATTAATTAACTCGTTTTCAAATTCATTAACTTGCGAAATTAATACATTTGGATAAAATTCGACGACCTCTGAATAATTTGCATTATAATTTATTGCATATTTTTCAAATATTCTTTTTAATAATGTAATATTATTATAATCACTTACGACTTTATAGGATCTAGTTATAAATATTTTCTTTGGCAATGCTTCTGCAAGACATCCAAGAGCAGAATCATAATATGCTCTGAATAAAGGACCAACACCCAATTTTATTCCACCAAAATATCGTGTAACAATCACCAATACATTTTTATATTTAAAATGATCTATTGCCTGCAAAATTGGTTTGCCTGCGGTTCCACTTGGCTCCCCATCATCAGAATAACGGAAATTATTATCATCAATTCCAATTCTATAAGCATAGCAATTATGATTTGCGGTATAATGCTCCTTTCGGATATTATTAAGAATTTCTTCAATTTCTTCAGATATTGTTATTGGGAAGCAATTGCCAATGAATTTTGATTTTTTTATTGTTAGTTCAATTGTTGCAGGCGATTCTATAGTTATAAAACTGTCAATTATATTTTGGTCAGAATTTGTCGTGACTAATTTTGTTTATTTTTATATAATTCTTTCTATTTCAGAAACAATTCTTTCTTTCGATTCCTCTAAATCATCGGATAGAATAAAAATGTAATCAGAATAATTGAAAAATGTCTCATTAATGCTTTCATTAACAAAAATGGGGTTATAAAGCCAGATAATTTCACCTAATTTTTTTGTCGCCTCCAAAATATCAGGTTCAAAAAGTATGGGATTATTGAATTTTATTAAATACTTGTCATTTGAATTTTGACTTTCATTTAATAGGTTATCAATTATATTATTAAATGAATGAATTAGATTTCCTTTTATTGTTAAAATATTATTAAGCTGTTCATTAATATCAATAATCTTAAAATTCAATTCAGAAACAAGATGATTTAATAATTCATCATTTTTATCACTAAACGGGTATACAAAGAAAAAATTATTATTCTTGGAATTGAGATAATTATCAAATTCATTAATTATATCTTCTTTTTTTGAATGCACACCTGTGAATATTTCGAATGACAATAGTACTTGATTTATTAACCAATTATATCCTGAGATGAAATGATAATTATATAGCTTTTGCTTTTCATAAAAGTAAGAATTATTGTAGATAGTATCAATGATTATTTGATGTGGTTCAATCTTTAGTTCCCTAAGTATTTTTGAATTTGGAGGAATAGTTGATATGATATAGTCAAATTCACTAATCTTTTGAATTAAGTTTTTATCATTTATATATGATACAGTAAGATCCTCGGCTACCTTTTTGGCTTTTTCTTCAATTCTATCCCAAATAAAAATATTAGCATTTAAATTTCTTATTGCAAACGCAGCGGTTCTTGCTGCTGAGCCCGATCCTAGAATTACAACTTTTTTCTTATTAAAAATTAAATTGTTGTCCCATATTGTCTGCAAAATACCGAAATAATCAGTATTATAGCCAATGATAGATTCGTTATTAAACAAAATTGTATTGACAGAATTGAGATTGCTTGCTTGATAATCAATCTTTGAAAGCAATTCCATTATTGATTGCTTTAATGGATTTGTAATATTAATACCATTCAGATTAAAATCCTTAGAAAATTCAATTATACTCTTGCTATCGGGAGTTGAAATTGGTATATATTTTAATTCAATATTACTCTTTTTTGAAATTAGTTGGAAGAGTTCTTTACTCTTACTATGAAATACAGGATTTCCCGCAATACCAAGTTTTAACATTCTATATTGTAAAAATCAATAATTATTTTACTTAATTAAACTTATATAAATCAACATATTTTAATTATTATTATAAACACAAATTTTCATTTGAATTTGCTCTTATAAAAATTAATATTATGGTCGCCTCAAAAAGGATCAGATAAAATCCTCTTTGAGGCAACTTGAATTGGCAATAATTAATCAAGAATTTTTGCAAGAACATCAGAAAATTGAATAATTTTCAGTTCCTTATTATCAATTGTAATCTCATCTCCACCATATTTTGCATAAATAACTTTATCTCCGACTTAAAAATTATTTGTCACATCTTCACTTGTGCCAATTTCGATAACTTTGCCTGTAATTGGTTTTTCCTTTGCTGTATCAGGTATTATTATACCCCCCTCAGTTTGCTTTTGCAGTTCGAGAGGTTCTACAAGAATGCGGTCCCCAATTGGTTTGATAGTCATATTGTGTCTCCTTTATATTTTTATTAATAAAAAGTTAATTTTTATTTGTTCTTATATTTAACAATCGATTAATTTCTGATTTATTAAATCCTTGAATAGAACGATTATCAATTAATCTTACAAGTTCAACATTGTTTCCATTTGTTCCTCTTTTCATATCTTTTATTGTTAATCGTCCTTTGAAATACTAATATTTTTGAAACGAATATTATTTTTTTAAGGAAATTTTCCCCTTATTACAAACAGAGCAATAAAGTATCGAAAATATTATTAATGTTTAATTCGTTTCAGTATTTTTAATTTAAATTATCTTAAAAATTCATAATAAAATATTAACGAAAAGAAAAAAAAATTATTATTAAATTGGCACATTATATGGAAGACTATATTATAAATAATGAAAATATGCATAATCTTGCCGAGAAATTTAAAGTTTTGGGAGAAGAAAATCGATTGAAAATAATACGGTGCCTTGAAAGAGGATGCAAATCGGTAAATGAAATTGTCGAAACGACAGGTTTGCTTCAAGCTAATGTATCAAAACACCTTAAAATTTTGGAGAAGTGCGGGATTGTTAAATACGAAAATAATATACATTCTCATATTTACGAAATCGCGGACCCAAAAATCTTGCAAATTTGCAAAATAATGTGTGAAAATGATAATTAGATTTTTCTCATTTATTATTAAGGCTTTGAGAATTATATGGAATACAATTGTCTTTGGCTCAAAAACACTATTATTATCACAAGATAATAGAAATAAAAAATTTTATATTTATGCTAAAAAATGGGGTAATAAATTACTTAACATTGTTGGAGTTAAACTTGATATTAGAGGCCTTGAGAATATAAACCCTTCTCAAAATTATATATTTGTTGCAAATCATTCTAATTTATTTGATATTCCAATCTTACAAGCTGCCCTTCCAAATGATTTCCGAATAATTTATAAAAAAGAACTCGAAAAAATTCCTTTTTTTGGATTGGTCTTAAAAAAATCGCCATATATTGCTGTCCAAAGATCTGCTTCAAAATCAACTATGGCAAGTATTGATCAATCTGTTGATCAAATTCATCGAGGTGCTTCTGTGCTTGTCTTTCCCGAAGGTACTCGTTCAATTGATGGAACATTGGGCGATTTTAAACGTGGTGCATTTTTGCTTGCTTATCGCAGTGGTAAGCCGATTGTACCCGTCACTGTTATTGACTCATATAAAATTTTTCCGAAAGGAAAATTGGAATTTAATCCTGTAAGTATCAAAGTGATAATCAATGAACCAATCGAAGTCCCTGATTTACAAAATAAATCTGAGGAAATTAAATTAATGAATAAAATCCGCTTAATAATAAATGAAAATATAAAATTTCGAGGTATGAATGTATCTTGATATATTACCGCCAACAAGTAATTTTCTTGCGATTCCTGAAAATGTTTCACAATTAGATAATTCTAAAATCGTGATTCTTCCCGCCCCTTATGAACATACTACAAGCTTTGGAAAAGGGGCTGCCAACGGACCCGATGCAGTTTTAAAAGCGTCTGCTTATGTCGAATTTTATGATGATGAATTTGATAAAGAGGTATGTTTTGAACAAGGTATTTCCACAATAAAACCAATTGAGTTTGAAAATGCTTATGATGAATTAGCAATAGCAAAAGTTTATGATATTGTCAAATTTCTTATTGAGCAAAACAAATTTGTTGTAACAATCGGAGGTGAGCATACAATTTCAATTGCACCAATCAAAGTGCATTTTGAAGCATATCCCCAAATGAGCATACTTCAATTTGATGCTCATTCTGATTTACGCGATATTTATGAAAATTCTCCTTATTCACACGCTTGTGCAATGGCTCGTGTTGCTGATTTTTTCCCTAATGAACATATTACTCAAGTTGGTATTCGTGCGCAATGTATAGAAGAAGCCTATTTTATTAAAGAAAAGCATTTAAATACTTTTTATGCTTCTGGCATAAGAAATAAAAAATATGGCGATGACTGGATTGCAAAAATTGTCTCAACACTTAATGACCATATTTACATAACATTCGATTTAGATGTGCTTGACCCATCAATAATCCCATCTACAGGAACACCTGAACCCGATGGATTGACATATCAAAATATTATGGATATTCTATGGGCAATTAAAAGAGCCGGGAAGCAAATTATTGGTTTTGATGTTGTGGAACTTGCTCCTCTTCCAAATTTGAATTACCCTGATTTGACTACAGCACGATTAATTTACAAAATTTTGAATTTTATTTTTTGAAATTAGTTAATTTAGTTTTTTTAAATATTAATTAATACTATTATGGAAACGACAGAAGCAATTCTCGAAGTAATGAAGAAGTCAGGCAAACCACTCAGTAATGGAGATATTGAAAAATTGACAGGTTTGGATAAAAAAGAAATCGAAAAAGCAATGAAGAAACTCAAGGATACAGGGAAAATTACTTCACCAAAGCGGTGCTATTGGGAACCATTATGAAGTTTAGCTGAAAATTAATGAAATTTTCAGTACATTTTCTTCCGGCAATGATGCTGTATTGAATGTAAATCCATTAGCTTCTGCAATTATCTGAATTACACCGAGTGAAATTCCATCATTAAAATCTTCAGGTGGATTATTTTTGCATTGTACTTCGAGGTCGAGTTTTATAACTTGGTCAGAATAATATGTTCGAAATGTAATTTTACCACAATTTTCTCTGATATATGTCTTGAAATGCATTAAAATTACATTAATTGCATCTTTTAAAGAATTTTCATCTACACTTATTACAGGTCTTTCACTTGATAAATTTAACTCTATTTTTATTTCTGAAAGTTCGAATAATTTTTTATAAAATTCAAATTGTTTTTCAATAAATTGATTTAAGTCAATCAATTTTTTCTTATAAGTAACCCCATAAGCATATTTGATAAATAGATTTGAAATTTGCAAATAATCGCTTGTATATTCATAAAATGAATTCCACTTTTTTGTGAATTCAATCGAACTTGATTCTTTAAATTGTTCAGAAAATTCCCCAAGGAACAAACGCATATTTTGCAATGTCTTATTAATATCTTTTGCTATCATTGAGAATTTCTCTTTATAGGCAATTTCACGTGCTAATGCCCTTGATTCTTCTAACTCTATTATAGGCCGTAAATCGGTAATGATTGCAACTCTGCCCATTATTTCGGTTTTTGTCTTTATATCAAATATTTTTAATTGTACAGGTACCTCTTCACCCTTTGTGTTGGTAATAGTTGTTTTTACATATTCTTCAGGTGGATGTTCAATTTCTGTATCAAGAAAAAAATTTTCAGGTAATATCTTTCTTGCTTGCGAAATACTTGGTTTTCGTTTTGTGTCGAGGTCAAATATTCTCATTGCAGCTGAATTGAAAATTTGTAGCTTTCCCTTTCGGTCAATTGCAATAATTGCCTCAGATGAATTTTCAATCAAATTTCCATAAAAATTATGTAAAAAATTCAATTGGTCTTGTAATTTGTTAATTTCGGTAATATCGGAGTTGATTTCCATTACTTGTGAGACATTGCCTTCTTTATCGTAAGCAATAGGTATTGAGGTCATCAAATAATATGCCTTCTCGCCTGTTGCTGTTACACCAATTTGGCTCGAACTTCGAACTTGCTTTGATTCTAATGTCTCAAGTGCGGGGCAGTGCGTACATAATTGTTTCCTGCGTTTATATATTTCAAAACATTTTTTCCCCCTTACGTTGCCAAATGTGCTAATCAATCTGCGATTTGCACGCAGTATATTAAATTCTCTATCTGTAATTGATACATAATTTGGAAGGTTTTCGAATAACGTATTAAAGTCATTTTCCCAATGATTAATTTCGTTTTGAGGTATCGTAAGTTCTTGTACGAACTCTATCTTTCCCTCTTGATTCGTTATTGGAGAAAAAATTACTAAATCAAAACTAATATTTCCTTCTATATCAGTACTTGTATCATTGACTATTTCTGCAACTCCTGACTCAAATACTTTTTGAACTTGGCAACGTATGCATGGTGTTTTTCGATTATGGCATACCTCAAAACACTTATGATTGACCCAATCTCCATAAAATTCTTCGAATTTTTGATTTGCCGCAACAACAGTCTGCTCTTTATCAACTATGGCAACTTTAAAGGGAAAATATTGGAAATAATTTTTAAGTAATTTATCCAAAATTTGATTTTCTGTTTTCAAATTCTATTCTCACAAAATGCAAATTTGTATAAAATTAAATTAATAAAAAATGCGATGTAAATTTCATTTATTAATAAAATTTAATCTAAAATTATTTAATCAATTAAAAATTATGAATTATATTAAATTTTAAAAATTATTCAATTTTTATTTATAATACGTTTATTTAAGGGAACTTATTTTAAAATATATATGAATCTTTTAGGAGAAATTGTTTTTCGAATAACTAATAAATTTTCAGAATAAAATTAATTTCATTTTTTCTTTTTTAAATATTTCAGATCTGTATAATATACCTTTATTATAAATAAATTTAATTTTAAAAATTTTTATTTTTGCATTAATGAATATAGATTTTTCTCACAAACTACCAATTGATTTCTATCAGCAATCCACCGATGATGTTGCTCGCTTGTTGATAGGAAAATTATTCGTTCGTGTTATTGATGGCGACGCGGTTGCTTGCGAAATTCACGAAACTGAAGCTTATCTACCTGATGGAGATTTTGCATCTCATGCAGCAATTAAAAAAACGCCACGCAATGCAGCAATGTTCGAGAGTGGGGGAATCCTTTACATTTATTTCATTTATGGCGTTCATTATTGCGTAAATATTGTCACAGAAAGCAAAGGAGTTGGCTCTGCTGTATTGCTTCGTGCGGGAAAACCAATTACGGGCATTGGAAAAATGATGGAATTTAGAAATTGTAATAAAATCGAAAATCTTTGCAAAGGTCCCGGCAATTTTGCCAAAGCATTTAATCTGAATAGAGCAGATAATTTCCACCCTTTAGATTCTGAAGACATTTTTTTGTGTGAATATAATACATATCCCGAAAGTGAAATTATTCGCACAACTCGTGTGGGGATAAATCTCTCAAAAGATTTACCCTTGCGATTTTATTTAAAAGATTCTCCCTTTATTTCGCGCAAATAATCAAAATTTATCTCTAAAATATCTTTTCTTTTAAAAATTTTTGTAACGGATATGCAATTCCAATTCCTAGAACAATTAACACAAGTATGAAAATGCTATTCATTAATACTCGAAATAGCCATAAGATAACTCGTATTACTACAATGCCCACAATTATTGCAATAATCCAGCTAATTATTTCTTTAAACATAAATACTTATTTTTTAATAATCCACTAAATTAATTAAATATCTTCAAAAAATTAATCCATTCAAAGTATGGTAAAAAAATATTATTCTCGTATTATACGAATACCTTGAATGCCAGGAATTTTTTCTAAATTTTTGATAGTATCAATATCGAAATCCATTGCCACATCAAAAGCAACATATTCCTTATGTTTCATTTCAATTTTATTATTTAAAATGAACACAAGCTTGCCATTTTTTCTTTTAGATTTTTTAAAAATTTCATTAATATTTTGAATTGTGCTTTTATTTGCTTTTGTTGTATCTAATGTAATTATATATCCTTTTGCGAGATTATATATAACTTCGTCAATTCCATAAGCATCATCAACTACAATTTTAAGATCGTCCTCGGCTGTATCTACTTTCCCGTAAATTATTATGGGTTTGCCCTCAACTAAAAGCGCTTCAAATTTTGCAAAAGAATTACTCCAAAATATTGCTTCTGCTTTACCCGAAAAATCCTCAATTTGCACAAATGCAATTGGACTGCCTTTTTTATCGCGATTGTTACGAATTCCCGAAATTAAGCCGCAAAGCATAATCTTTTCTGCCGTGTGGTCTTCATCTTCTTTCCATTTTCCAATTGATATATCAGAAAATGACCTAACGATTGTTTTATATTCATTCAATGGATGGCCCGAAACATAAAAATTCAGGACTTCCTTTTCGTGAGCCAGTTTTTCGCTTTCTTTCCATTCCAGTACATCGGGCAAAATTGGTTCAATATGGTTATTGCCATCGTTTGTTTCACCAAATAATGCATCAACTCCTTCATTTTTTGATAGTGATTTTGCATAATTCATTGCGTCATCAATTACTTCATATAAAGCCCTGCGTTTCCCATTTGTTATCGAATCGAAAGCACCCGCAAATATTAATGATTCAAGTACCCGCCGATTTACAAGCTTGGGATCCACTCGTCTGACAAAATCAAAAAAAGATAGGAATTTCCCATTTTGTCTGACTTCAACAATATGGTTGACTGTGCTAACTCCAACCCCTTTCAATCCAGCCATACCAAAATATATAGTATTGCCTTGCACAGTAAAATGAGCATCGGATGTGTTAATATCAGGTGGTAAAATGCTAATTCCAAATGATTTCGCTTCATCCATCAACTCCACAAGATAATCTTGATTATTGATCTCAGCAGTCATATTAGCCGCTAAAAATTCCGCAGGAAAATGTGCTTTTAAATATGCTGTTTGATATGCTAAATATGAATAAACATAAGAATGCGATTTATTAAATCCATAATTTGAAAATTTCTCAATTAAATCGTAAATTTCATTTGCAAGTTTTTCATCTATTCCGTTTTGTTTTGCTCCTGCAATGAATTTGGGTTTTAATTTTTCGATTTTTTTAGCATCTTTTTTCCCCATAGCACGGCGAAGTATATCAGCTTCTCCTAGGGTGAAGTTTGCAATTTTCTGAACAAGTTGCATTACTTGTTCCTGATAAATAATAACCCCATAAGTTTTCTGAAGCACAGGTTCCATCAATGGATGCAAATATTCAATTTTTTTGACTCCCCATTTTCTATCAATATAATCGGGGATGCTTCCCATAGGTCCCGGACGATATAGTGCATTCATTGCAGTAAGTTCCTCAAGATTTGTAGGTTTGAGCTTTTTCAAATAATCTTGCATCCCGCTTGATTCAAATTGGAATACAGCAAGTGTTTTTCCTGAAGAAATCAATTCATAAGTTTCCTTATCATCAAGTGGAATATGGTCTATATCTAAATCAATATTTTGATTTTGTTTAATTAAATTTAACGTTCTATCAATTATAGATAATGTGCGAAGTCCGAGAAAATCCATTTTTATAACGCCTGCGTGTTCAAGATAATTCATTGAATATTGTGTTGCAATGCTTATACTTGATTCGTCGGATTTGCTGCTTTGCCCACCTTGAAAAACGGGAACATAATCGCTAACCTCGCCTGGGGTAATTACAATGCCAGCAGCATGAGTGCCCGCGCTCCTGTTTTTATCTTCAAGAACCAGCGATAAATCAATCAATTGCTTCAATTTTTCATCTTGTGTGGAATTTAAATAATTTAAATCAGCGAGCTTTAGCGCTTCATTTAATTTAAATACTTTGCCGAACTGCGTAGGAATTTTGGAAGTGATTTGCTTGATAGTATTCAATGGAACACCAATCACCCGTCCAACATCTGTCAATACCATACGGGAAGACATTCTGCCAAATGTAATAATTTGTGCCACAGAATTAATGCCATATTTATTTTGGCAATAGCGAATTACTTCATCCCGTCGCTCATCATCGAAATCTATATCAATATCAGGCATTGAAATTCTTTCGGGATTCAAAAATCTTTCAAATAATAAATCGCTTTCCAATGGATCTACACTTGTAATATCCAAAGCATAGGCAACTATGCTACCCGCTGCAGAACCTCTACCAGGACCAACGCGAATACCCATCTTGCGTGCTGCACTTATAAAGTCTGCAACAATTAAAAAATAATCAGAAAAGCCCATCCGCTTTATTACATCTAATTCATAATTTGTTCGATTTTTAATTTCTTCCGTCAAATTTGGATATTTTCGATTGATACCTTTCCAAACAAGCTCTTCAAGATATTCATCCAGAGATTGAGCCCTTTCTTCCTCGGGTAGTGTAAATTGCGGCATTGCTATTTTAAAATTGAAATCCACATTGCATTTCTCAGCAATTTTTACAGTATTTTCTATTGCATCGGGAAAATCTTTGAACAATTCAATCATTTCTTTTTGCGTTTTGAAATAATATTGGTCGCTATGGTATTTCAAGTTTGTTATATCTACATTCTGTGCGTCCCCACCTTTAACATCTTTTATAAGTAAATATACATTATGTGCAAGAGCATGTTCTTTTTTTGAATAATGTATATCATTTGTTGCAACAAGGGGAATGTCTAATTCTCGAGCAAGTCGTGGCGCATCTCGTAATACAATTTCATCCTGCTCGAGATTATGATTTTGCAATTCAATATAAAAATCCTCTCCAAATAAATCCTTAAAATATTGTGCCTCGCGCTTTGCCCTTTCCCAATCCCCTTCAATCAATGGGGCTGAAATCACACCTGTTATGCATGCACTCATTGCAATCAACCCGTCTTTATATTTTTCTAAAAGTTCCTTATCAATTCTTGGTCGATAATAAAATCCTTCAGTATGTGCATAACTTGTCAATTTTACTAAATTCTTATATCCTTGCAAATCTTTAGCAAGCAATACCAAATGGTGATAATTTTTCTTTTTTGTTGATGATGTATTATTTTTATCTAATCGTGAACCCGTCGCAAGATATGCTTCCATCCCATAAATCGGTTTGATATTTTTTTCCTTTGCTTTTTCTTCAAATTCCATTAATCCAAATAATACGCCGTGGTCAGTCAATGCAACTGCAGATTGGCCATCATCGACTGCTGCTTGCACTAATTCGGCAGGAGTTGTGATTGCATCCAAAATAGAATAATGGGTGTGGTTATGTAAATGTATGAATTCGGACATTATTGTTTTCAATTTTTCAAAAAAACTAAAATATAAAAATTTAAGATATGTTCGTTATTTAAGTTTTCAACACTAATTTTGTTAACTAAAATTATTGACGTTTGAAAAAAGTTTTAATAATAGCAGGTGATACATCAGGAGATTTGCACTCTTCCAATTTGATGCGGGAATTGTGGAAAATTGATGATAAAATTGAATTCATTGGCATTGGCGGTGACAAAATGGAATCACTTGGCTTTTCATCGATTGTTCCAATTAGCGATGTGTCTGTGGTGGGATTCTGGGAAGTTGCAAAAAAAGCAAATTTTTTTCAATTTTTATTACAAAAAATTGGGAATTTAATCAAAAAGAATGATATTGATTTATTTATCCCTGTTGATTTTCCAGGCTTTAATCAGAGAGTTACTAAATTTGCAAAAAAATTTAATGTGCCTGTTGCCTGGTATATAGCTCCGCAATTATGGGCATGGGGTGAAAATCGTGCAAAGAATTTTGCTAAATTAATTGATCTCCTGCTAGTCGTTTTTCCATTTGAATTGGATTATTTTAAAAAATTTGGAATTAAAACAGAATGGGTTGGACATCCCTTGCTTGATTTGGAGATTTTTCACCAGAGAATCAAAAACTATGAGAGACGCGATAAACGAATCATTTTTCTACCGGGCAGTCGGAAGCAGGAAATTGATTCACATATTAAATTGGTTAATTCAACAATTGAATTATTAAACCGCTCATTAAATGATTTTCAATTTGAAATTGTATTACCGCAACATTTAAGGTATGAATTTGAAAAGAAATTTTCTTCAAATTCCAATACATCAATTTCAAAGAAAAGCTCGCATATTTTGATGGGCAATTCTCTTGCGGGATTGATTAAAACAGGCACATCAAATTTGGAAGCAGCATTGCTTGGGATGCCCTTTGCAATGTTTTATAAAACATCCCTATCGACTTATTTCATTGGTAAAAAAGTTATTAATTTACCATACTTATCATTAGTAAATATATTATCTCAAAAGCAAGTTATACCCGAATTGATTCAAAAAGACGCAAATCCTGAAAAACTTGCAAAATCGATAATCCAGATAGTAAATAATAGGGGATTATATGATGAGATGCAAAGTAATTTTCAAATTTTACGTCAGCAACTAGGCGAAATAGGTGCTGCCAAAAATGCAGCAAATATTATTTATTCGACTTTTTTAAAATAATAGATGAAGAATAAACTGCTCAAATCATTAGTTAATTTCTTGATAATTACGATAAGCAAATCCTGGCGTATCCATATTAAAGGTTCATTTCCGCAAAAACCCGCTGTTGTTGTGTTCTGGCATAATGAAATGTTGCCTATATGGAGAATATTTGCAAATAAGAATGCTTATGCCGTTGTTAGTCAAAGCAAGGATGGGCAAATTCTTTCTGACTTGCTTGAAAAATGGGGATTTATGCTAATTCGTGGTTCTTCATCCAAAGGTGGCAAAGAGGTAATGAACAAATTAGTGGAAAAAAGTATGGATAATTACGTTTTGCTAACCCCCGATGGTCCTCGTGGACCAAGGCATATTTTAAAACCCGGTGGAATTGTTGCTGCTCAAAGATCTGGGGTGCGATTTTACTTTATGAAGGCAAATATCTCCAAAAAATTCGTTTTTAAAAAAAGCTGGGACCGTTTTGAATTTCCCTTGCCATTTTCAAAAATTACAATTGAAATATCAGAACCATACATTATTTCTAAAGAATTGAACAATAATGAAATTACAGAATTAATGCATAATATTGAAGGGAAAATGCAATGATTCGATATTTCCTTTCAAAAATTTTTGAATCAATTATAAATAAACGAAACCGCAAATTCCATAATGCTAAAATTTATCCATCAGATAATATACCTTCTAATAAAAAATACTTTAAGGTAAAATATAGAGCAAAAATAATTAGCATTGGCAATCTTTCAACGGGAGGGACAGGCAAAACTCCACTTACTATTGAAATAATTAATAATTATTTACCAAAAGATAAATCAGTATGTGTTATTGGGCGAAATTATAAAACAGAATCAAGCAAAGATGATGTAATTTTAGGCGTTGATGAAAATGGCAATCCAACATCTCACGCAATTTTAGGTGATGAAATGTATCTAATTCAATCCAAAACTTGTGCAATTGCTGTGTCGGGAAAAACGAAATATATCAATGCTGCTGTTGCTGAAAAGCAATTCCACCCCGACGTTATGATAATTGATGATGGTTTCCAGCATCAATGGATAAAACGAGATCTGGATATTGTTATTATTGATAAAAATACAATCGAAAAACCTTATGTTTTTCCCCGAGGTCGATTGCGTGAACCCCTGACATCTTTAAACCGTGCTGATGTAATTATGTACCCTGATGGTTGTAATATATCTTCTATTCAAAAATATTTTAAAAATGATGTTATTTTATGTGAATTTAAAATTATATATGATAGTATTTATAATTTATTTGAAGAAAATCAAGAATCAAATAATTTATTAAATAATATTAAGCTTTTACCGATAGTCGGTATTGCAAATCCAAATAGATTTATAAATTCGCTTGATGAATTACATTTAAATTTTGATAAAAATAATATTAGAATTTTCGATGATCATCATAATTACGGTAAAAATGATATAAGATCCATAATTTCCCTTGCAAAAAAGACAAATTCACAAATTATTACAACCGAAAAAGATGCTGTTAAAATTTCATTATTCAAACAATATTTTCTTGAAAATAATATTTCTATTTATGTTTTGCCAATTAGATTTAAGATAATTACAAACCAAGATAAATTAATCAAAAAAATTAATACAATTTTTTAATTTGCATATTTAATTTTTGAATTATGAAAAAATCAATTATTATAATCTTATCAGTATTTGCATTTTTTATGACAGGTTATGCAAAAGAAAAACCTATCAAGATTGCCATTTCAAAAGCTATTGGCTCAAAAAGTTATGAAACATATTCAGATTGGATAAAGAAATACAGCAATAATATAGAAACAATAAATTTATATGGATTGCCAATTGATTCAGCAAAA
>DAOTPH010000021.1:0-16199 GCA_035451765.1 Bacteroidota bacterium
ACTCACCGCCAATTGGAATAGCTTCACATTATCCATCAATTTCGTTCCTGCTTCATACCCGCCTTTTAATTCAATTGAAATCATCGACCCGCTTCCCTTTTGTTGTCTTTTGGCTAGCTCATATTGTGGATGGCTTGGCAATCCTGGAAATTGAATATTATCAATTTTTGGGTGATTTTCTAAAAATTCAGCAATTTTCTGAGCATTTTCTTGTTGACGCAATACACGAAGACTTAACGTCTTCAGCCCACGATGTACTAGAAATGAATTAAATGGGTCAATAACGCCACCAAAATGATTACTCATTTTTCGCAATATTGCATAATGCTCAGGAGTTTTAACTACAATAATACCTGCTACAACATCAGCGTGCCCATTTAAATATTTTGTCATACTATGTATAATAAAATCAGCGCCAAATTCAAATGGTTTCTGAAGTATAGGGCTCATAAAAGTATTGTCAATTGCAAAGTAAATCCCTTTTTCTTTTGCAATTTTCTCTACAGCTGCTAAATCAGTAATTGCTAATGTTGGATTGCCTGGTGTTTCGATATAAATCATTCGAGTATTTGGCTTTATTGCATTTTTCACTTGTTCAATTTCGCTTGAATCCACAAATGTTGTTTCGACACCAAATTCAGGCATAATCGTTGAAAGCAGCACAGATGTTGCGCCATAGACAGACTCGCTGCACACAATATGATCGCCCGATTTTACCATTCCCGCAATCAAAGTATGTACAGCAGCCATTCCACTTGCACATCCTATTGCTTTATAACCGCCTTCGAGTTCAGCAATTGCTTCCTCCATCGCCTCGACTGTTGGATTTCCTAATCGTGTATAAATAAATCCTTTTTCTTCACCTTTGAATAGTTTGGCACCATGTTCAGCATTTTTAAATTTAAATGTAGAGGTCTGATAAATTGGGGTTACGACTGACCAAGTTCATCCTTTGAGCTTCCCGCATGAACACATATTGTGTTAATTCCTAAATTTTGATGATTCTCCATAATTGTAATAATTTAAATATGCAAATTAACACATTGAAAAATTATATTATTTTTAATTACTTTATTTATTTTAAATTTGTATTTTTAATATTCTTTACAATGAAAAAAATAGTAATTTTATTTTTTATATGTTTTATTCCTGCATTTGCCCAAAAAAGCGATCTTCAGAAAGCTTATGATGCTTATCAAAATGGCTATTATAAAGAGTCAAGCGAATTATATACTTCGATAATAAATTTCAATCCAAATTATTTGCCTGCTTATTTTGCCCGCGGTGTGTGTTATTTGAATATGCAGGAATTTGAAAAGGCTGAGGCTGATTTTTCCAAAGTATTAGCAAAAAATCCTGAGGATTTCAATGCCTTACTTGGTCGCGGGGTTGCATATCGTAATATGAAAAAATATAACGAAGCATTGCGGGACTTGACGCATTGTATTAAAATCAATCCTTCTTCCTATCAAGCATATTACGAGCGGGCAAATGTTTATTATAATCTCGAGCAAGACATAAACGCACTTGCCGATTATAACAAAGCAATTGAGCTAAAAAATGATTATGATGTTGCTTATTATGGACGAGCGTTGATTTATTATTTCCAAAAAGAGGATAAACTTGCCATAAAGGATTTTGAGACATTTTTAAGTATGCACAAAACACAAGACACATTATTTAAAGACGCAAATAGAATTCTGAAATACCTTAAGGATATGCAGTAATGCGAATTGCTTATGTATCTACTTTTTATCCATTTCGTGGTGGAATTGCACAATTCAATGCATCATTATATCGTGAATTTGAAAAATTAGCTGAAATCCAAGCTTATACATTCACTCGACAATATCCCGCATTTTTATTTCCAGGCCAAAGCCAATTTGTATCGGAAAACGACACAGCTGACAAAATTCTTGCAAATCGCATACTTGACACAATTAATCCATTAACTTGGGGAAAAACTGCAAGAGAAATTCAAAAATTCCACCCTGATTTAGTGTTAACAAAATTTTGGATGCCATTTTTCGCACCCTCCTTGGGACGTGTTACAAGAATTTTGAGAAAAAAAGGCACAAAATCAATTGCAATTTTAGATAATGTCATACCTCACGAAAAAAGAATATTTGATACAACGCTAATTAAGTATTTTCTCAACTCCCAAGATGGATTTATTGTAATGAGTCATAAGGTAGCCGATGATTTACATAAATTTTTGCCTGATGCAAAATATGAATTTTTCCCCCATCCAATATATTCACATTTTCAGGAACAAATTCCTCAAAAAATTGCACGTGAGAAATTGCAAATCCCTGAAAATAAAAAAGTGCTTTTATTTTTTGGATTTATCCGTGATTATAAAGGATTGGATATTTTGTTGCGTGCGATGAAACTGCTTCCCGAGGATTATCATCTTATTATAGCGGGAGAGGTTTATGGCAATTTTGATAAATATCAGGAAATTATAGATAATTCGCAATTGAGCAATTCTATTACTTTGCTAAATCGTTATATTACAGATGATGAAGTGCCGGCAATATTTTCTGCATCGGATGTATGTGTGCTACCCTATCGCTCGGCGACTCAAAGCGGTATAATTGGCGTTGCATATCAATATAATTTGCCCGTAATTGCTACTGATGTTGGTGGCTTAAGAGAAATGATTGAACCTTATCATACAGGATTGATGGTTGATAAAATTGATGAAATGGAACTTGCCGCAACAATCCAGTATTATTTTACACAAAATTTAAAGAATGAATTAAGCAAAAATATTGATTTATTTAAATCAAAATATAATTGGGAAAATTTAGCTAAGAAGATTTTAGAATTGTATAATAGAATTTGAGAAAATTGATATTTACCTACTTTTATTTGCTTTTTTTTGAGTAATTTAGAAAATTTTCTAAATTACAATTTTAAAAAACATTACGAAAATTAAATTAAAACTTAAAGGTGTCTTATGAAAGAATATGAAGCAAAGGATATCCGCAACATTGTGTTGATGGGACCACAAAGCACTGGCAAAACTTCATTTTCTGAATCTATATTATATCAATCGGGAATTATTAATCGAAAAGGTTCAATTGAGGATAGAAATACTGTTTCGGATTATACAGAAATTGAGCAAGAAAAAGGGTTTTCGGTATTTTCTTCTTTAATGTATTGCGAGTGGAAAAATTCAAAAATCAATTTTATTGATACACCAGGCTTAGATGATTTTGTGGGCGAGGTGCTTAGTGCTTTGCAGGTCGGTGATGCTGCCGTGATATTCGTCAATGCAGCGAATTCTGTCGAATTTCAAACAAATATTATTTTTGATAGAGCAAAAGAGCTCAAAAAACCAATTTCTTTTTTAGTAAATAATCTTGATATTGAAAATATCAATTTTGATAAAATTCATAACGATTTAGTTGGAACTTTCGGTCCAAAGGCAATAATATTGCAATACCCATTAAATTCAGGAGCGGGATTCAATGAAATTGTTGATTTAATAAAAATGAAATTATTAAAATTCTCTGAAGACGGAACATACACTGAAAAAGAAATTCCTGCTAATTTCACAGATAAAGCAAATCAATTGCGAAGCCAATTAATCGATTCAATCGCAGAAACTGATGAAGAGCTTATGTTGCAATATTTCGATTCGGGAACACTGGAAAATGAGGAATTAACAGAAGGACTGAAAAAAGCATTTTTGAAATCTGAAATTTATCCAATTTATGTTTCTTCCGCAATGCTTAATATTGGAGTAAATTCATTTTTGGATAATGTTGTGGATTATTTTCCAAAAGCAAGCGAAGTTTCCTATAAATCTGATTCTCAAGATATTCAAGTCGATGCAACATCTCCAACATCATTATATGTATATAAATTGTATTCTGACCCAAAAATAGGCGATTTAACATATTTAAAAGTAATCACAGGCAAACTATCCTCAGGTATGGAACTGATTAATCACAAACGCAGTTCATCGGAAAGATTTAGCCAAGTATATGCAGTCCAAGGCAAAAAACGTGAGGAAATTTCTGTAGCACAGGCGGGAGATATATGCGCTACAGTGAAATTGCGAAATGCAAAGGTTGGCGACACATTTCACGAAAAAAGTTTTGATTTTTCGTATCCTTATATTGTCTATCCAAAGCAAAAAATCAGAATTGCTGTCGTTCCTAAAACTAAGGGAGAAGAGGAAAAGGTAGGAACAAGCTTGCATCAAATTGCATTAGAAGACCCATCTATTATAGTTGAGCATTCGCCTGAATTGAGGCAAACAATTTTATATGTGCAAGGAGACCAGCAATTGCAAATTATCAAATGGAGGCTTTCTAATAGATTTAAAGTTGAAGCAGAATTTATCGAGCCTCGTGTTCCATATCGTGAAACTATAACAAAAGCAGCGCGAGAGAGCTACCGACATAAAAAGCAAACGGGAGGTGCGGGTCAATTTGCAGAAGTGCATTTGCTAATCGACCCGTGGTATGAGGGAGCGCCCGACCCGCCCGAATTAACTATTCGTGGACGTGATTTAATGGACTTAAGTTGGGGCGGTAAGCTTGAATATGTCAATTGCATTGTCGGTGGGGTAATTGACCAACGCTTTATGCCTGCAATCTTGAAAGGGATTATGGAAAAAATGGAAGAGGGACCTCTTACCGGTTCATTTGTGCGCGATGTGCGGGTGTTTGTATATGACGGGAAAATGCATCCTGTCGATTCAAATGAAGCAGCTTTCAAAACAGCAGGACGCAACGCCTTCAAGCAAGCATTTGTGCAAGCAGCGCCAAAAATTCTTGAACCAATTTATAACGTTGAAATTAGAGTGCCTGAACAATATGTGGGCGATATTATGAGCGATTTGCCATCACGTCGTGCAGTGATATTGGGAATTGATGCGGAAGGGAAAATGCAAATTATTCGAGCAAAAATGCCACAAGCCGAACTTGATAAATATTATTCTGCTTTGAAATCAATGACACAAGCAAAAGGCACATTTACTTATGAATTTGCCGAATATCAATCTGTACCACCTAATGTTCAACAAGAATTAATTGATAAATACGCAAAACAAGCGCAAGAAGAAGAATAGATTATTATGAAATTAGTATGAGATTTAGCAAAGCCATCCAATCGAGGATGGCTTTTTTTATTTAATAGGATTTATATGACAAAAATGTCAATAGTATAACAATTATACGTAATTTTGAGAAGATAAAATTTATAAAGGTAAAAAATGTCAAAATATGTAAAGATTCTATTAATAGTAGTAATAAGTATATTTTTCGTACAGACTGCAAAAAGCCAAAATGACACAACATTCAATACTCAAATTATTTTCAATGGTGAATCTAGGACGCTTTCGGTTCACGTTCCCAAATTGACAAATGGCGCCGAGAAATACAAGTTATTTATCTGGTTGCACGGGCTAGGTGATAATAGTTCAAATTTCTTAAATGTAATTGTACAGAGCGGTGTAATGAGCTTTTTAGAAAATACAATTATTGCTGCTCCCGATGGTGGAAATGACCAAAATAAAGATTTTTACTCCCCTGAAGGCGATGAGGAATTTATTAGGATTTCTGAGGACTGGGTAAAATCATATTATGCCGTTGACACAAATTATATCTATCTTGGTGGATTTTCACTTGGTGGTCGTAGTGCGTTGAAATATGGATTGGACCATCCCGATGCTTTTCGTGGCTTGTTGCTAAATACTCCAGCAATGCAAGGCTTAAAAGATGTCGATGGACTTATTAACTTACAATTCAATTATGAAAATGCAAATCAAATATCAATTGCTATTACACACGGTGCTGATGATATTATTTTTGTTAATCCAATTGATACAATGTATAAACGACTAGTCGAACATAATTGCAAGACAATTAAATATTTAGTCTTAAATATGGCACATCAAATACCTGGAGCTAATATTTTAAAACCTTGTTTTGAATTCCTTGATAATCCATTAAAAAATAATCTCGACGCAGAATTATTTGATATTATCTATCCAAATTTTAATTCTCTTATCTATACCGAAACTATAAAGCCAATTATTCGAATAAGAAATACAGGTGCAACACCCATTAATTCGTTAGACATTAATTATTTAGTCAATAATACTCCATATAGTTACAAATGGCAAAATGAATCCTATCCAATTGAATCATTCCATTATGCAGATATTGAATTGCCTGAATTAAACATTGAACAAGGTGTATCAGAAATTACAGCAACGATTTCATTAATAAATGAGCAAACTCCCGATTCTTTATTAAGCCCAAAAACAGAGAATATGCTTTTTATAGCTAATCTCAATTCACTACCCTTACCATTTAAGTATGGTTTTGAAATTGATGATCCGAATTTTTATTTATGGCAAGTTATACCCTCAGGAAATCTTTTTACCTGGGGAATGGATAGTACTGTACGGACAGAAGGAGTAAATTCAGAATCAATGTTTAATACACCTTTTTTATTCGATAATCTTGGAACAAGTGAATATCTCTATTCTCCTTTACTAAATCTGACAACTGTAAATCATCCTATATTATCTTTTGACCTAGCATTTAATTATTTACTTTTTACTCCCCCCTACACAGCACAAAATTTACCATTAACAGATACATTAAGAATTTACGTAATAAATACCGAATACAGTGGAACTCCAACAAAAATTTATGAAAAATATGGAGCAGATTTATCAACAGCGAGCACTCCAATTACAAATCCCACATCAATGCAAGCAGGTTATTTTGTTCCTAAGCAAAATGAATGGCGGCGAGAAACTATTGATTTATTTAATTATAAAAATTTGGAGCGAGCTACTTTTTTATTTGAATATATATCTGGGTTAGGTGGAACAATTTATTTAGATAATTTGAATTTTGATGATATCACAGATGTTAATGATTCAAAAATTGCTGATAATTCATTAATCAATCTATATCCAAATCCTGCAAGTGATTGGATTAATATCAATCTCCCGAATAATACTAAAACAATTGAAATATATACGCTCGAAGGTGTAAAATTATTATCTCAAGATATTGTAAATTATGAGAATCTATTAAAGCTAAATATTTCGCAATATAATCCTGGAATTTATTTAATAAAGATTAATACAGGTGATAAAATTTTAAATGGGCGCTTTGTTATAAGTAGATAAGATAAAATAAAATAAAATAAAATAAAATAAAATATAAATTAATTCATTTATATTTTTGTCGGTTTTTTTATTAGAAATTCATAAATTTTTATTAAAAATTAATGGAGAATTTTATGAATAATCAAAATCTGTGCGGGAGCTATGCGAAAAGGATTGTGGTTGAATTATTTTCTTTTCTATTCGTAATTGTTTTAGCATCCTGCTCAAGCTCGAACCCTAATGGACCGGTTTATCACGAACCCCGTCAATTAACAAGTGGGGAGCAAAATCTTGTGGCTGCTAATAATTCGTTTGGTTTCAATTTATTTAGTGATGTTAGTGCAGAAGAAGGTGACAAAAATGTGGTCATTTCCCCTCTAAGCATTTCAATGGCATTGGGAATGACTGTGAATGGTGCAAATGGCGAAACCCGCGATGCTATGCTTAAAGCAATGCAATTATATGGACTTTCTATGGATGATGTAAATCAATCATATAGAACGCTGATTGATTTGCTTATTCATCTAGACCCAAATGTAAAATTCCAATTAGCAAATTCAATATGGTATCGAAATGATTTCAAATTTGAGCAAACTTTTTTCGATTTATGCAAACAATATTTTGATGCAGAAGTAACAGGACTTAATTTTAGTGAATCTGAGAAATCAGAAGCAATAATCAATAATTGGGTAAATGAAAAAACAAAAGGGAAAATTAAGGAAATAGTTGACCAAATTAATGACAATTCTATGATGTTCCTTATCAATGCCATTTATTTCAAAGGTGCCTGGCACAGTAAATTTGACCCAAAGGATACATACAAAGGAAAATTTACCAAATTAAATGGTGAAAAACAGGATTGCGATATGATGAAGCAGGAATCTCAATTCAAATATTATTCTAATGAGTATTTCCAAATAGTAGATATGCCTTACTCTTTTGGTGATTGGAGTATGACAATTTTCTTACCACAGCTTGATAAGTCATTTAATGAATGCGTTAGTGCTTTTACAAAAGATAATTACGAGCAATGGATAGCTAATTTGGATACCCAAATGGTTATAATCGAAATGCCAAAATTCAAAATCGAGTATAAAACTTCATTAAACAATACTTTGAAAAAACTTGGTATGGGCATTGCATTTATTCCCGGTGAAGCGGATTTTACAAATATGAGCAAAACGGATGGCAAAAATTTTTTTATTAATTCTGTAAAGCATAAAACATTTATCCAAGTCGATGAAGTGGGTACGGAAGCTGCTGCAGTTACTTCAGTTGAAATTATTGTTGTATCAATGCCGCCCCATTTAATAATGGATCGCCCATTTTTGTTTGTCATACGCGACACGCATTCGGGTTCGATATTATTTATTGGAAAAATACTAGAAATTTAGAGCTAGAGATTTTTATTTTTCTCAGTCAATTCTGCATAATATTTGCAATATTGGCTGAGGAAACATTTATCGCATTTTGGATTACGTGCTGTACATATTTTGCGCCCGTGTTCAATGATGCAATAAGTAAAGCCAATCTATTTATCTTTTTGTATAATTTCTTTCAATTCATATTCTATTTATTTATAAGTGAGTGGGACGGAGCTTAGTCTTAGAGTAATTCTTTGGATTTGTTTATTTTTTCACTCCATTTATTTTTGATAATACTATTAATAGTTTGGATAAAAGTAATAATAGAACTTCAATTATTTATTTTTATCGCTATTTATAAATCCACTTTATTAAGAAATTTTTATATTTTCTTAATATTCTTAATTATTACTAAACTGTATCTTTACATTTGTTTCTCATATTTGTATTATTAAAAAAAATCAAATAACAATTTTTATTAATAAACAATATAGGAGTTATTATATGAAAAAGATACTATATCTTTGCTTATTCCTTGTTATTGCAGGGAGCGCGTTCTCTCAAGACAAAAATGCAGTAGGCAGTGTCGGTCCAGTCAAATTCAGTGGCTATATGTTCGGAGACCTTTTCTATAACGCAGATGCGATAGACTCGACTCAAAGGGATGTAAATGGATTTAATTTTAGAAGAATCTACTTTACAGCAGATTACACAATCAATGACAAATTTTCATCTAGATTCAGATTAGAATCATCAATAGCAAATGGATCAAATATCAATGTATTCGTGAAAGATGCATATTTACAATGGGCAAATATATTCCGAGGGTCTAATTTAGTTATAGGTATCTCACCAACCCCTGCTTTTGATGTGTCTGAGAGTGTTTGGGGATACCGCTCATTAGAAAAGACACCATTGGATTATTTCGGATTAGTTCCTTCCAGAGATATGGGAATTGATTTGAAAGGAAAATTTGATGACAAAGGAATTCTAAAATACTGGGTAAAGCTTGGTAATAATTCAGGTAGCAAACCAGAAACAGATAAATACAAAAGATACTACGGCTCGCTCCAATTTACTCCAAGCAAAAATTTTACGGTTATAGTTGATGGAGACTATAACACATTGCCACCAAAAGCAGGTTTGAACAACTCTGCTTTTACAGGTGATGTATTCGTTAATTTTAATAAGGGAAAAATATTTTCAGTAGCTGCTGAAGTATTTATAAAAAGCCAGCAAAACAATTATAAACCATCTGGGGCAACATCTCCAGAAACACAAAATGGGTTAGGATTCTCATTTTGGGCAAAATCTATGTTTACAGATAACATTGGTATTGTGGGACGATTCGATATGTGGGATCCAAACACAAACGAAAATGCAAAAAATGATAAGCAAAATTTAATTATTGGAGCAATTGACTTCAAGGTTATGCCAAATTTCGATATTATGCCTGGTATTGAGATCCATACGCTAGAAGGTAAAGACCACGATGACATCACACCAAGAATAACTTTCTATTGGATATTTTAAAAAAAATTTTTAACAAATAAAATAAAGGTATAAAATTATGAAAACCAAAATATTAGTTCTCGCAGCATTAATGTTTGGAGCATTTACGCTCAATGCATCAGCACAATTAAAATTGAATGGGGCAGGAGCAACATTCCCATACGTTATTTACACAAAATGGTTCGACGAATACCACAAGAAAACGGGTATTGAATTCAACTATCAATCAATAGGAAGTGGTGGTGGAATCAAACAGATTATTGCGGGAACTGTGGATTTTGGTGCTACCGATGCACCAATGACAGATGAACAATTGAAACAAGCTAAACAAAACCGAGGGACAGATATCCTCCACATTCCAACTGTTATGGGTGCAGTTGTAATAACTTATAATGTCAAAGGAGTAGGTAAAGATTTAAAATTAACCCCCGATGTATTAGCAGACATTTATCTTGGAAAAATCACAAAGTGGAATGATCCCCGACTCAAGAAATTAAATCCTGGTATGAATTTACCGAATGAAGCAATATTTGTTGTGCATAGATCGGATGGAAGTGGCACCTCGAACATTTTTACAAGTTATTTAACAAAAGTAAGCCCAACTTGGGCAAAGCAAGTTGGTCAAGGAACGTCTGTAAAATGGCCAGTCGGATTGGGTGGTAAAGGGAACGAAGGTGTTTCAGGTATAGTCAAGCAAACAGAAGGTTCAATTGGTTATGTCGAGTTAGCTTATGCCGAGCAGAATGGTTTAAGTTATGCATCGATCAAAAATAAAGCAGGGAACTTTGTTTCGCCAACTTTCGATGCTGTTTCTAACGCAGCTGCTGGTTTTATCAAGAATATACCATCCGATTTAAGAGTGGATATTACTAACGCAGATGGTAAAAATTCTTACCCAATTTCGAGCTTTACTTGGATACTTGTTTATCAAAATATGAATGATAAGACAAAAGCAAAAGCAATAGCAGATTTCCTGAAATGGGCTCTCACTGATGGACAACAATATGCAAAAGGCTTATATTATGCTCCCTTACCAAAAGAGGTTGTTGAACTAGCGAAAAAGAAGGTAGCAGAAATCCAAGTGAAATAATAATTAATAATCTATAAGAACCTTTTCATATAAAAATGAAAGGTTAATTAATAAATCCTCTTTCTCCAAATGGAAGAGGATTTTTTTATGGTATTGATGAATTAAAAGCTATGAATTTTGTAGAATATTCAGCGGCTATTTGTTAAGGTCTATTAACAAATTCTTAATAAACTTCATATTTACTCAACTTTATTTTAACATTTATTTTCCAATTTTGTATTAATCAATAATGAATACAAATATAAAGGAATAATATTGGCAAAAATTCAGGAACTAAATCATCAAAAAGAGAACAGGGAGATATTAACATCAACTTTTGGCTCTGTCGAACAACAAAACAAGATTCGAAAAAGTAGGAATATTGGTGATTTTATTTTTAATAATATCACAAAAATTTTTGCCTTTTTAATTGTTCTTCTTGTAATAATGATGGCATTGATGATGTATCAGCAAGCAGTACCATCAATCCAGAAGTTTGGATGGGGATTTTTGACAAGTCTGGATTGGGATCCAGTCCAGGAAAATTTTGGAGCTCTACCTTTTATTTTTGGAACATTATATTCATCCCTACTTGCAATACTTATTGCACTTCCATTAAGTATTGGTGTTGCAATTTTTCTTTCAGAATTCACACCAAAGTGGCTCGAAGGGCCTTTATCGATGTTAGTTGAACTTCTCGCTGCAATCCCAAGTATCGTATATGGGCTTTTTGGAATGTTTGTTATTGCACCTTGGCTTCGGCGGGATATTGAACCATTTTTAGGAGAGAAACTGGGTGCAGTATTTTTATTCAAAGGACCACCTTATGGCTTAGGAATGCTTGCAGCGGTATTAATTTTGACAATAATGATTCTTCCAATTATTACCTCAATCTCACGTGATGTTTTAAAAGCAATACCTGACACACAAAGGGAAGCTTCTTACGCCCTTGGGGCAACTAAATGGGAAACAGTTAAAATTATACTGTCAAGTGGTAGAACTGGAATATTGGGAGCAGCACTGTTAGGATTAGGACGAGCAGTTGGCGAGACAATGGCAGTGACAATGGTTATTGGCAATCATCCTCAAATATCTTTTTCTCTATTTGCTCCTGGTTATACAATGCCAAGCGTAATTGCAAACGAATTTACAGAAGCGACTTCTGATTTGTATTTAAGCGCACTTATTGAAATTGCATTTTTACTATTTATAATAACAATTATACTTAACTCAATCGCTAGATTAATTGTATGGAGCATAACAAGAAAATATAGCAAAGGAGTCGAGGTATGATAAGCTATTATAAGTGGCGTCAATTTAAAAACAGAACAATGATTGCATTATGCTTTATTAGTGTTCTTATCGCTATTCTTCCATTATTTTTAATTCTTGCTTATACAATTTCTAAAGGAATTAGTGCAATTTCTCTGGATTTTTTTATAAAAATGCCAAAACCTCCTGGAGAATCTGGTGGCGGAATAGCAAACGCTTTGATTGGTACAGGCATTCTGTTAGGATTAGGAAGTATTGTAAGTTTACCAGCTGGTATCTTATCCGGTATTTATCTTTCTGAAAATAGAAATAGTATCTTGGCAAGTGTTGTTCGTTTCCTAACCGAAGTATTAAACGGTATTCCTTCAATTGTAGTAGGGGTATTTGCTTATGTGTTGATTGTTGTTCCTATGCACAGATTCTCTGCAATTGCAGGGGGATTCGCCCTTGCTATATTGATGTTGCCAATTGTTACAAGGACCACCGAAGAAATGCTAAATCTCGTTCCCTATTCTTTCAGAGAAGCATCACTTGCCTTAGGAATACCCAAATGGAAAACAACCTTATTTATAATATTTCCAACAGCATTAAAGGGAGTTTTTACGGGAATTCTGCTATCTATTGCAAGAGCAGCAGGCGAAACTGCTCCACTGCTGTTTACATCATTGGGGAACAGATTTTGGTCAACGCAGCTTGACCAACCTATTGCTTCACTCACAGTACTCATCTTTGATTATGCTAAAGCTCCATTTGACGATTGGAACCGTCAAGCTTGGGGAGCAGCTCTTGTGTTGGTTGTTATAATCTTATTTATTAACATTATTTTTCGTTTAATTTCAAGGAAAAAATAAAAAATGAATCTCATTGGAGGTAATGTGTCCGAAATCTTAAGAAAATCAGAAATTCAAATGGATGGATTAACTGATAGTAATAATCATAAAATCAAGGTTGATTCTCTTAGAGCATATTTTGGAAAATTAGAAGCCATAAAAAATATCTCATTGGATTTTTATGAAAATAAAATAACAGCGATCATAGGTCCATCGGGTTGTGGTAAATCCACTTTATTACGTTGTCTTAATAGATTGCATGAAGAGGTCGGAGGTACTATGAAGGGTAATATTTTATTGGATGGTGAAAATATTTTTAATCATGACCCAGTTTGGTTAAGGAAAAAAATTGGAATGGTATTTCAAAAGCCTAATCCATTTCCGACAATGTCAATTGCTGACAATGTGACAATTGGATTGAGATTAAATGGTAGGCATTCCAAACAGAAGTTGGCTGAGGTTGTGGAATCTTCATTGAAACAAGCATTCTTATGGGATGAAGTGAAAGACAATTTAAAATCATCGGGGGCAAGTCTATCCGGTGGACAACAACAACGCCTTTGTATCGCGAGAACATTAGCAGTCAATCCCGAAGTTATTCTTTTAGATGAGCCAACTAGTGCATTAGATCCAATTTCAACATCTAAAATTGAAGAAATGTTAATAGGGCTAAAAGAAAATTATACAATTATCATTGTAACACATAATATGCAACAAGCCGCGAGAATTAGCGATTATACGGCTTTTATGTATCTTGGAGAGCTAATAGAATTCAATACGACCAAGAAAATTTTTCAATCACCTGATAAAAAGCAAACCGAAGATTATATTACAGGCAGATTCGGTTGATTCATATATGTGTTTTAAAAAAACTAAAAAATAATTCACCTATACTTAAGGGAAAAGTGAATTTTCCCCTTAAAAAAGAATTTACTAAAAAAATTATAAAAAATAAAAATGATATGGAAAGACGTTTTTTAAATGAACTAGATGAATTAAAAGTTGCAATCAATAAGATGGCATTATTAGTAAACGAACAAGTAGAGAGCAGTTTCAATATTTTAGAAGATGGAACTACTGAAATAGTCAAAATAAAGCAAAAGGACAGAGAAATAGATGCTCTTGATAATTTAGTAATAGCAAAGTGTGAAAATTTGTTAGCTTTATTTCAACCTGTCGCTGGGGATTTGCGTTTTATATTATCTGCGTTAAAAGTTGGAAATCAACTTGAGCGCTGTGGAGATATTGCTGTGAATATAGTCCAAAGAATTAACAAAATAGACCATTTTTCTGAACTAGTTTCAGACATCGAAATTTTTGAGATGGCAAATGTTGCCCGTATTATGGTTAAAGACGCAATAACTGCTTTTATAAATCAAGATACAAAGCTCGCAGAAGCAACGTATGCAAAAGATGATATTGTCGATGAATATAATAAAAGAATTTTTAAACAAATTATTGATAAAATAAAAAAGAATCCTGAAAATACTGAACCTTACGCACATCTAATAGTATTATTACGGCACATCGAAAGATTGGCAGACCATGCAACAAATATAACCGAAGATGTAATATTTTTGACACAAAACGAAATTGTTACTCATAAGAAAAAACTTCAGAATTTTCACTTACCAGAACAAGATTAAATAAGATTTTTAAATAATTATTAATATTACCAGTCAACAATTAATTTTCTGATAATAATGCTAATGATTACTTTTTCTCAGTCAATTCTGCATAATATTTACAATATTGGCTGAGGGAGCATTTATCGCATTTTGGATTACGTGCTGTACATATTTTGCGCCCGTGTTCAATGATGCAATAAGTAAAGCCAATCCATTTATCTTTTGGTATAATTTCGTTCAATTCATATTCTATTTTTTCGGGATTATCAGTATCAACAAAGCCAAGGCGATTTGATAAACGGATGACGTGAGTATCAACCACAATCCCGGGGGTATTGAACAAATTAGCAAGCAATACATTTGCTGTCTTGCGACCTACACCAGGCAATTTAGTTAATTCTTCTATCGTATTTGGCATCTCGCCATGGTACTGCTCAAGCAAAATGCGCGCGGATTCTCTGATTTTGCTTGCTTTTGATTTATAAAATCCTGTAGAATAAATATCCCGTTCTAATTCTTCTTGCGGCACTTTCAAATAATCATCAATTGTGATGTATTTTTTGAAAAGCTTTTCTGTCACTTTATTTACCCGCTCATCGGTGCATTGTGCAGAAAGCACAGTTGCAACAAGCAATTCAAACGGTGTATTATATTTCAAAACAGTATGAGCATTTGGATATTCTTTTTCAAGAATGGAAATAATATTTGCCATTCGTTTTTTCTTATTTTCGAGCGTTTCGTTATTAAAATTATATTTTTTCATTTTTTTGATAATTAAATGTTATAGAATCTTTTAATTCTCTATGATATATATAAGAACGATTTTCAGATTTAAAAATATTAGCATTGTTTTCCTTAACTCGGGAGAAAAACTCGCTATCATCACCGTAAGTAAGATTTTTAAAGCCATTTAAGACAATTGCCAACTCTTTTTTAATAAAAAATGAGCCGCCAACCGTGCAATCATCAATATTCACAAGTTTATTTATATCATAAAAATCAGGCACATAAGGATTCCCAATTATCTGGACATTTCCATAAATAAAATCAATATCGGGATTATCATCAATAATTTTTTTATGTAATTCTAAATGATTAGGTGCATATTCATCATCGGAATCAAGGAATGTAATAAATTTTCCAACAGCAGCAAGAATACCAACATTGCGGGATAAAGGCAATCCACGATTTTTATGATAGAAATAACGGATAGAAAAATCCTCGTTTAAGTATTTTTTTGCAACTGAATACGTATCATCGGTGCTGCCATCATCTATAATTAAAACTTCAAAATTGCGATATGTTTGAGTTAAAAGGGAATCCAAAGCACGAGGCAAAAGATTAGCACGATTATATGTACAAATTATAACTGAGAAAAAA
>DAOTPH010000022.1:0-14867 GCA_035451765.1 Bacteroidota bacterium
TGCCAGGGTTTTCCATAAGCATAAAAAGAGAGAATATCAAGGTTTTTGGAGCGAAGAGTGATTTTTCCAGCCTTTAAAGCGTCAGTAGAAAAGAAATCTATAATTTTTTTCATAAATAATTATGTCATACCTGCCTAAGAAAGAATCCATTATTTAATGCAATTATTTATTCTTCACTTACTTTGCGATTATTAGTGAAAACTATACCTATATATTTCTTATTTATATCCCCTATATATTCGTCAATATACAAACATTGGATATAAGTTATATGAATAAATCGCGAGTTTTGGTGCAAATGTCGGGTGGGGTGGATTCAACTGTTGCCGCAACAATGCTTGTGGAAGAGGGTTTTGAAGTTATTGGTGTGACATTTGCAACGTATGAGCCTCGTCAAATTACTTGCGGCTTTTCCGAAAATGATGCAAAAGAGGTTTGCAATAAACTTGGCATTCAGCATATATATTTGGATATTAAAGAATTATTTAAGAAAAAAATTATAGATTATTTTTTATCTGAATATATGCAAGGCAGAACCCCTAACCCCTGCACAAAATGCAATCCCGAAATAAAATTCGGACGCATTCTCGAGCTTGCCGATGAACTCGACGCATATTGGCTTGCCACAGGACATTATGCAAATGTTAGATATGATGAGGATTTGCAAAAGCATATCATTTATCGTTCTGCAAATAAACATAAAGACCAGACTTATGTGCTTTGGGGATTGAAAGAAGAGCAAATCTCACGCATCAAGTTTCCAATTGGTAATTATGATAAAAAGGAAATACGCCAAATTGCGAAGTCTCACGGTTTTATAAATCATAATAAAACAGATTCGCAGGATGTGTGCTTTATTCCATATAATAATTATAAAGATTATCTATATCAAACTCAAGAAAATATAATTGATACTTTAAAGGATGGTTATATAGTTTTTCACGGTAAAATTATGGGAAAACACAAGGGTTATCCATTCTATACAATTGGACAACGGCACGGGCTTGGCATATCTTATGCAGAACCATTATTTGTCAAGCGTATTATCCCCGAAACTAATACAATTGAGGTGGGCACTGAGGATGAAATTTACAGCAAAGCTTTGCTTGCTCATTCTGTTAATTTAATTAAATACGATAACTTAGATGAACCGCAATTATTTGAGGTAAAAATCAGATATAATGGAAAAAGTGCAATGGCATACTGCAATACAACACCAGACGATAAATTGAAAGTCGAATTTCTCGAACCAAAAGCCGCAATTACACCCGGACAAAGCGTTGTAATGTATGAAAACGATGATTTAGTGGGTGGTGCAATTATAGAAAAAGCAATTGATTAGCCCATTACTTCAATTCCGAATAAATTTGCTTCAATTCATTGATTATATTTTCAATAGGAATAAAACGGCGCTCGTTAGTATGGCGTAACTTTATTTCTAAATTGCCATTTGCAAGGTTTTTATTGCTTACAATGATTTGAATTGGAATACCAATTAAATCCGCATCATTAAATTTCACACCCGCACTTTCATCGCGGTCATCCCAAAGCACTTCAAATCCCGCATTTTCAAGATTATCTGACATTTTTTGCGAGAAATCAAATACTTCTGGGAATTTATTTTGATTAATAGAAATCAAATGTATATCAAATGGTGTTAGAGCTTTATTCCAAATAATACCGCGCTCATCATAATTTTGCTCAATAAATGATGCGATAATTCTTTCAACGCCAATGCCATAACTCCCCATTATAATTGGCTTTTCATTGCCGTCTTTATCAAGAAATTTAGCTCCTAAAGCTTCAGAATAACGGGTACCTAATTTAAATATATGTCCTAACTCAATAGTTTTTGAAATTCTAATTGGTGCGCCATTGATTGGAGAAGGCTCACCCTCATTAATTATACGCAAGTCGTAATATTCATCAATTTTACAATCACGTGTAAAATCAATATTTTTATAATGATAGCCATCTTTATTTGCACCGCTGACAAGTCCGTTGGCATCTTTCAAAAGCAAATCAGCAATTACTCTCATTTTCGTTTTAAGATTAATCGGACCAATAGAACCTGCATTGGCACCCGTATATTTAAGTAATTCATCAGGTTCAGCGGGACGTAGCAAATTTGTTCCCAAGGCAGCGGAAAGCTTGCTTTCATTCAATTGGTCATTGCCACGCATAAGAATTAATATAGGTTCATTATTCACTATATAAACAACGGACTTAGCACAAATCATTTCGGGAAAATTAAATTGTTCAACTAAGTCATTGATTGTTTTAGCATTTGGCGTTGGGAACTCGGTCAATTCAGGACTAGGTTCAATTCTGGGCAGTGGCTTCAATCCCGATTGAGCAATTTCAAGGTTCGCTGCATAACCATCATCGGCAATTGCAACAATATCTTCACCTGCTTCGGATTCAAGCATAAATTCTTGCGATTGCTTGCCACCCATTGCTCCACTTGATGCACCTACAATTATATATTGCAACCCACATCTATCGAATATTTTGCAATACGCATCATAATGCTTTTGATAAGATAAATCCAATCCATCTCTATCCATATCTAATGAGTATGCATCCTTCATTGTAAATTGTCTGCCACGAAGCACACCGGATTTTGGTCTTGGTTCATTGCGAAATTTAGTTTGAATTTGGTACCAAATTTGAGGCAAATCTTTATATGATTTAACATTATGCGATGCATGATAAGTTATAATTTCTTCGTGAGTTGGTGCAAGAACAAGCCCCTCACGATTTTTAATTTGGAAAAGCACATCGCCCATTGCTTCGACCCTGCCTGTTTGTTCCCAAATTTCAATAGGATTAAGTGCAGGAAGCAAAAACTCCTGTCCACCAATTGCATTCATCTCCTGACGTATAATATTCACTGCTTTTTGAAATACTCTAAAGCCCAAAGGTAAAAACGAAAATATACCGGCACCAACTTGGCGTACCAGTCCTGCTCTTAACATCAGCTGATGTGAAGGAAATTGTGCATCACTTGGAACTTCTCTTAATGTAGGAACAAAATAATGACTTTGCCTCATTGCAATTCTTTAAAATTTTCAAAATTAATGATAAATTTTGAAATATATGGAAATGACATTGAGTTACTCTATATATTTTTTAGCATATTCTAATACT
Organism: Bacteroidota bacterium; assembly: GCA_035451765.1. Taxonomy (GTDB): domain Bacteria; phylum Bacteroidota; class Ignavibacteria; order Kapaibacteriales; family UBA2268; genus UBA2268. The sequence goes on from DAOTPH010000022.1 coordinate 3,151, forward strand.
ATTTCGCATTGCTCGGGAATTGTTAAATTTGTGGTATCGAGCTCGATGGCGTCGGGAGCTTTTTTGAGTGGGCTTAATTGGCGGGTGCTGTCATATCTATCACGCATTTCAATTGCAGAATAGATTTCTTCAAAATTTGTCGAAATGCCTTGAGATTCCAATTCGAGAAGACGACGACGAGCTCGTTCTGATATAGATGCTATAAGGAATATCTTTAACTCGGCATCAGGGAATACAACTGTACCAATATCCCTTCCATCCATCACTACTCCACCATCTTTGCCAATTCGCCTTTGCTCAGCAACGAGTTTATTACGTACATTTTGCATTGCACTGATTGGACTTACATATTGATTTACTTCGGGTGTGCGTATTTGATTTGTCACATCTTCACCATTTAAAAGCACAATCTGACCCAACTCGCCTTGTTTAAGCGATATTTCAATTTTTGGTAGCAATTCATCCATTGCTGTTTCAGATAGTTCTTTGCCAGACCGAAGCCAAAACAAAGTAACTGCACGATACATTGCACCTGTATCAATATAAATATAATTTAGTGCTTTAGCAACTAGTCGAGCAGAAGTGGATTTACCAGATCCCGCAGGTCCATCTATTGCAATGATAATGCCATTTTTTCTCATTTGATATTAAATAAATCTAAAATTGAACTATAAACATTTTGATAATCAGCAAAATTCTCAAAGAGCAAATCGGGCAAATATTTAGCCAATTCATCTTTACTTAATACACCTGTTGCTACAGCAAGGGAATGCATCTGTGCTTGCTTTGCCGATTCAATATCGCTTGCAGTATCGCCAATAACAAGGCATTGCTCAGGTAAAAAATTATAATTGTATTTTTTTGAATTAGCTAATTCCAATGCTTGTAATGGCAATTCATTTCTATTTGCAATAAAATCGCCATAAACTCCAAATTTAAAATAATCCTGAAGATTAAAATATCCAATTTTCAAATATGCATTTTTTTCAAAATTACCCGTTAAAAGAGCAAGTGTAAAGCGATTATCATTATTTAATAATTCTAATAGTTCTCGAACACCAGGCAAAATTGTAATAGTTTCATTTGTAAGTAACTTCTGGAAATTTTGATATATGATGTCATATATTTCAATGATTTTTTCTTTTAAATTTGCACCAGAGAATTTATTGTGGTTCAATATTTCCAGCAAGATACCATAATCAGTTCTGCCTGCAAAGCTTAAAGATGGATGCAAACTAATATTAATATTGAGTACTTGCTTAATTGCATGAGCAAAAATTGGAGCAGCAACACTTGGATACAATCGAAGTAGCGTTCCATCAATATCGAAAAGTAGTAAATATCTATTCATCGAAGAAATCAAAAGGGCAAATCCTCATCTTCATCGCCTTCATTTGCATCGAAATCCTCATTCAGAACCTCATCGGGACTTGGCTGATTGAAGTTTTCCTGAGTTCCTTTAGGGGTGAGCATTACCATATTCAATACCCTAATATCATACGTATAGTGTTTAACCCCATCCTTTTCATAATCACGGGGATGAATACTACCTTCAACAAGTATTCTATCACCTTTTTTAAGATATTTAGATGCAGTTTCTGCAAGGTTACCCCATAAAGTTAAATTATGCCAATCAGTACGTTCAACCCAATTACCATTTTGATCTTTGTAATTGTCACCTGTTGCGATAGAAAAAGAACAAACTCTATGACCTGTTGGTGTTGTACGTAATTCTGGATCTCTTCCAAGATTACCAACTAATACAACTTTATTAAATCCTCTATTTGCCATAAAAATTATATTTTGATTTACACAAAATTAAGTAAAAAATCGTATTAATTATCTTTTATTTTAATTAAATTTGCATTTTTATAAAATTTTAAAAATCTGTTACATAATAAATGAGAAAATGGTCTATTGACGATGCCAATGAACTCTACAACATAACGGGTTGGGGGAATGGCTATTTTGGAATCAACGATAAGGGAAATATTTATGTTGCACCTCGCCAAAATGGCAGGCAAATCGATTTAAAGGAAATTATTGATGAGTTGATGCTCAAAGATGTGGAAATGCCTGTGCTATTGCGTTTTCCTGATATTCTTGATGATAGGATTGAGATGCTTATGAAAAGCTTCCAGAAATCCGCAACTGAATATAATTTTAAAGGAAATTATTACGCTATCTATCCAATCAAAGTCAATCAATCCCGCCCTGTTGTTGAAGAAATTTTAAGGTATGGCACAAAGTTTAATATTGGATTGGAAGCAGGTTCAAAACCTGAATTGCAGGCAATTCTAGCACTTTCGAGCAATCCAAATGCTTTGATTATTTGCAATGGATATAAGGACGAGGTTTATGTCGAACTTGCCTTGCTTGCTAAAAAAACGGGCAAAAATGTGATTATTGTGGTCGAAAAATTAAATGAATTAAAATTAATCACAAAAATTGCAAGAAAATATAATATTGCCCCATCAATTGGGATTCGCGTAAAACTCGCAAGCTCGGGAAGTGGCAAATGGGAAGAATCTGGTGGTGACCAGAGCAAATTTGGATTGACCTCAACTGAACTTATTCAAGCAATTGAATTTGCTAAGAAAAATCATATTCTTGATAATATAAATTTAGTGCATTTTCATATTGGGAGTCAGATTACAAATATTCGCAAAATCAAAAGTGCAATTCAAGAAGCGTCGCAATATTATGTCGAACTTATAAAGGAGGATTGCAATATTCAATTTGTGGATATCGGCGGTGGATTGGGCGTTGATTATGATGGTTCTCGCTCTTCAAATCCAAGCAGTATTAATTATTCTGTGCAAGAATATTTGAATGATGCAATATTTTCATTGCAAGAAGTAGCTGATAAAAATAATATACCACATCCAAATTTAATAACAGAATCTGGGCGCGCTTTAACGGCTCACCATTCGGTGCTCGTATTTGATGTGCTCGAAAAAACAAGCTTGCTGACTTGGAATGAAAATTATAAGATTAGTGATGAAGACCATGAACATGTCCAAGAATTATATCAAATTCTGCATAATTTAACTCCAGCCAATATGCTTGAAAGTTGGCACGACGCTCAACAAATTAGAGAGGAAACTATCGAACTTTTTGGACTTGGGCTTATCAATTTGAAAAATCGCGCAATGATTGAAAGTTTATTTTGGACGGTGGCAAAAGCGATCAATTCACTTGCAGAGAATTTAAAGCATATACCCGACGAATTCAAGCAATTGCCAAAAATGCTTGCTGATAAGTATTTCTGTAATTTTTCCCTATTTCAATCGCTGCCTGATAGCTGGGCGATTGACCAAATATTTCCAATTGCACCAATTCATCGATTAAATGAGCAACCTAAATGCAATACTACACTTCAAGATATAACTTGCGATAGCGATGGCAAAATAGATAATTTTATTTGGCAAGGCAACTTTCATCAATTTTTGCCGCTTCCTGAATTTACTGAGGATAAACCATTGTTTATTGGTGTATTTTTAATTGGTGCATATCAGGAAATATTGGGCGATTTGCATAATTTGTTTGGCGATACAAATGCTGCACATATTGTTTTGACTCAGGATGGGTATGAAATACAGCAAATTATTGATGGTGAAGAAGTTGCAGATGTTCTGGAATATGTTCAATATAATCCACGAAAGCTTGTAAAAGATATGGAAAGTTGGGTTTCTAATGCAGTAAAATCAGGGAAAATCTCCCCCGAAGAAGGCAAGCAATTTCTTGCAATTTATCGCTCAGGGTTATATGGCTATACTTATTTAATTTAATTATTATGAAAAGCAAAATAAGATATAGCACTAATGCTGAAACGCCTATTAGCTTAGAAAAATTTGTTTCTTCTGAGCAAGAGCGAAATAAATTATCTAATTCAGCGTTAATGCTTTTGCGTTCTAATAACTTAGCTTTAGCAAATTCAAATAAAGTATATAAAGAAAAAGTCATTGAATTCAATAATTATTTAAAAGATAAAGACATACATCAAATCACCCGCGTAATACGGATAATATTAAATAAATAAATATCGACAAATAATAACATTATGTTAAAAAATAAAGTAAAATTTTCAGGTATTGAATTAACTGCTATTTTTGGCGAGTCTTCACTTCAAAATATAGATCTTAAAATAGAAACGACCGGAGTATCAATAGATACAAGAGAAATAGAGCAAGGCAATATTTTCATTGCGTTAGTCGGAGATAATATCGACGCACATTCAAAATTGCAAGAGGCATTTGATAAAGGTGCAGCACTGGCAATAGTTAATAAGGATTGGTATGAAAAAAATATTAACTATATAGAGAATCTCCCTTTGATTCTTGTAAAAGATACCTTGAAAGCATTTCAACGACTTGCGCAATTTCATCGTTATAAATTTAATGGCGATATTATTGCGGTTGCTGGCTCAAATGGCAAGACAACAACAAAGGAAATGATTGCGGCAGTTCTTTCTAAAAAATACAGAATATTAAAAACATATAAAAATTATAATAACCAAATTGGTGTTCCGCAGATGCTTTTGCAATTGAATGATGATATTGATATTGCTGTAATTGAAATAGGCACAAATTATCCCGGGGAGATAATGATTTTAAGCGAAATGATTGCACCTACAGCGGGAATCATTACAAATATTGGCAGAGAGCATTTGGAAGGATTTATTGATTTGGATGGCGTCGAACTCGAAGAAACAACATTGCTTAGTTATTTAAAGAAAACAGAAGGAATGTTTTTTTTGAATAATGATGACACTATATTACGTAAATATTTTTGGATTTTGGATAGTAAATTTACATTTGGAAGCACGGGTGAGTTCAAATCCAATTTAAATGCAAAAATAGAATTTGATGAAGATCTGCATCCTATTATTGAATTTTCTAATGATGAGTTTAATTTCACAGCAAAATTGCAATGTCAAGGACTGAATTTTGCCTATAATGCTATAGCAGCTGCAAGCGTTGGTGTGCATTATAATGTTCCAATTTCCGATATTCAAGATGCTCTTGAGAATTTCCAAGCTGATAATTCAGAAAGCTATGGAAGAGGTCTGGTAGAAAAGATTGGGGATTTGCTTTTGATTAATGATACTTATAATGCAAACCCTGATTCGATGAACATTGCATTGCAAACATTGCAAAAATATAATCACGCAACCAAAAAAATTGCGGTGCTTGGCGATATGCTTGAACTTGGCGAGGTTTCAATTGATGAACATATTGAAGTGCTTAAAAAAGCTGGTGAAATTGCCAATAGTATTTATATTTTTGGAAAAGAGTTTAAGCAAGCTTCTGATAAATTAAATAATTCAAAAATAAAAAACTTCGAGAATAAAGATGAATTATTCGAAAGTCTAAAATCAGAAATTTCATCTAATACTGCTATTTTAGTAAAAGGATCTCGCGGAATGAAAATGGAAGAAATTGTTGAAAAAATTAAGAATTATCTTCAGTATTAGCTTTGCTTTTAGATTTATCATAAAAAAAGAAATGATAAAAGAAGAAAAGTTCAGGAATAAATAGCATAACAAGCGAGAGCGTATCGTGAGTGAAATATAAATTATCCCACTTTTTAGGCCAAATTGCATAAGCTAGCGATGCAGTCAATGCCCAGCCTATTGTAAAAAGCAATCCAATTAATAAAATGGCAAGGATACCATCTTTTATCGATCCCTTTTGCCAATTTTTTGTAAATGCATATAATGCAACAATAATATTTATATGAAATATCAATAAATCAATCATTTTTGATTAATTTAGAATTTAATAATTAAATAAAAGAGCAAAATTATGGAAAAAAATCAAGACCTCCAATTAGTTTTTGTTACAACGGATAATTATGAAAATGCATCAATGATTGCACGTAATATTATTTCAGAGCAATTAGCAGCGTGTTGCACAATTATTTCAAATGCAACTTCTTTTTATTATTGGGAAGATAAACTTACAGAATCTAATGAATATTTGATGATAATAAAAACCACATTGTACAAACTTAATGAGCTTGAGACTCGTATACTGCAACTTCATAGATATAAGGTTCCTGAAATTATTGCAGTTCCAGTTTCCCACGGTTCAGAAAAATACCTTAACTGGGTCAAAACTCTTTTAACTAATAATAATACTAACATTTGAATTTGATTTATTCAGATGTTTTTAACCATTTAATTAAGTCTTTGAACGAAGGCTTTTTGCCATAACTTAATATGCCAATTCTATAAATTTTTGCTGCAATCCAAATTGAGAGTAATAATGTGCCAAGGGTCAAGACAACCGATAGAAGTATTTGCCAGGAGGCAACAGTAGTTGCTGCGATACGTGCTGTCATTAGAATTGGTGTAAATGGTGGTATTAGCGATAAAATTGTCGCAAGCGTGCTATCGGGATTGCCCATAATTACAGGCATAAAAAGAATTGGAATAATTAAAGCCATTGTAATTGGCATTTGCAACTGCTGAGCATCTTCTTCTTGATTCACTGCTGAACCAATTGCTGCAAATAATGAAGCATACATAAAATAACCTGCAAAAAAGAAGAAAACAAAACCTATCCATACACTAATTGGTATTACGGGAATATCAAATGGCAGACTACCTTTTGACTGGGTTATAGCGGTTGCTCCATTAATCATATCAGTCGGATTTGAGCTCTGAAAAAACATTGGCAATAAAGATGACCCTGCAATAGACAAAATAATAATAATCACTCCCCAAATCAATAATTGAAATAATCCAACAGCTCCTATGCCAAATATTTTACCCATCATTATTTGCATAGGTTTTGCTGACGAGTTTAATATTTCAACTATACGATTAGCTTTTTCTTGAATTACACCACGCATTACAATTCCGCCATAAGAAAACATTAATCCATAAATTAAAAATCCAAGAAAATAACCAAAAATTGAATAAAATTCTGTATAATCTTTTTCAATTCCGGCTTCTGTAACTTTTATACTTGATACATCAATACCATTTTTAACGAAATTAACTAATGAACTATCAGCTCTTGCGTCGAGCAATTTTTTTTCTAAAATAATATCACCAAGCTTATTTTTAACTGTTTCTAATAATCCAATTCCACCGCCACCAGGAGTATAGACATCGACCTTACCTGTTTCAAGCACATCAGAAGGAATATGAATGTAGGCATCTAATTTTTCGTTCAATATATCTTTTTTTAGTTCCTGAGGTGTTTTATTAGTCAAGAAAAATTTGGATTTATCGGAATCAACAAGCAGTTTTCCAATATAACCCGTATCATCAAGCACCGCCATCTGCTTACTTGTTTCGCTAATTGAGGTTGTTGCAATTAAAGCGGGAATTACCATAATTACTATTAAAAATAATGGTCCTAATATTGTTGAAATAATAAAACCCTTTGCTTTAACACGTGTTAAAAATTCAAATTGCAATATAGTCCACATTTTATTAGATTTTTTCATATTCTTCCATACTTTTTTGTACAACATCAATAAAAATTTCATTAAGCGATGGCTCAACTATCTCGAATTTTGTAATTTCATTTTCGGAAGCGGCTTGTCTGAGAATCGCCTGAGCTTCTGAATAGCTTGAAATTTTCATTTCTAATCTATTTTCAGAAATATCAATAATTTTTTCTTTATCAATGCTATTTGTAAATGAACCAGTACCAGAAAATTCAATAATCAAATGATTTTTGCCATAATTTTTCTTTACATCTCGTAAGTTTCCATACAGCACCACCTTGCCTATATTTATCATTAGAATTTCATCACAAAGCATTTCAACCTGATGCATTTGATGTGTAGATAAAATAAAAGTAGTGCCCTGCTCCTTGAGTTCCATAATAATATGCTTGATTAAATCAGTATTTATAGGGTCAAATCCCGAAAAAGGCTCATCGAGTATGATAAATTTAGGATTATGCATAACAGTTATGATGAATTGCACCTTTTGAGCCATACCTTTAGATAATTCCTCAATTTTCTTATTTTCCCATCCATCAGCGCCCACACGATTTAGCCAATATTTTGCTTGAGCATTTGCCTGCCGTTGAGTTAATCCTTTTAGCATACCAAAATATTCTAATTGTTCAATTACCTTATATTTTTTATATAAACCTCGCTCTTCGGGAAGATAGCCAATTGCATCTTGCAAGCTGGAATTCATTTTCTCGCCAAATAGATATACCTCACCATTATCAGGCAATATAATATTTGTTATAATTCGGATAGTTGTGGTCTTCCCCGCACCATTCGGACCGAGCAATCCAAAAATTTTTCCTTCCTCAACTGAAAAAGACACATTATCAACTGCCCTATAAGTTCCAAATTGCTTTAAAATTGAATCAACTTTTAAAATTTCCATTTGAAAATATAATATTTGAAAATTTTGATTTAGTTTTGTTTTTTTATAAAATTAAAATACGTATTAAGATGGAAAAAGTTTTTGAATATTTAGAAATTAATAAAGAAAAGAATTTGGAAGAGCTTTTCGAATTCTTGAGAATTCCGAGCATAAGTAGTCAGCAATCCCATAAAAATGATATAAATACTGCTGCGGGATGGGTTGTGGAAAATTTAAAAAAATCAGGAATTGAAAATGCAAGGGTAATTCCTACCGACGGGCATCCACTTGTTTATGCAGAATGGATGGGAGCGGGCACATCTGCAAAGACTGTACTTGTTTATGGACATTACGATGTTCAACCCGTAGATCCATTAAATTTATGGGAGAATCCACCTTTCGAACCTATAATAAAAAATGGCAAAATATATGCTCGCGGTTCCGCTGATGACAAAGGACAAGTATTTACTCATATTAAATCAGCCGAAGCATATTTGAAAACCGATAATAAGTTACCAATTAATTTGAAATTCATTCTCGAAGGAGAAGAGGAAGCAGCCGAATCGCACATCGAAGATTTTATCGAGCAAAACCCCGAACTGTTAAAATGCGATGCAGTGTTGATTTCCGATACTGAATGGTTCAAAGCAGGTATGCCATCAATTTGCTATGCTTTGCGAGGTTTGGCATATTTTGAGATGGAAGTTGAGGGACCAAATCGTGATTTGCATTCGGGAAGTTATGGTGGTGCGATTGATAATCCAATTCAGGTGCTTTCGTGGATGATAACGCAATTGAAAGATAGATATGGTCGCATAACTATTCCCCATTTTTATGATGATGTACTGACACTTTCGGAAGATGAGGAAGCTAATTTCAAAAAATTACCTTTTGATCTTGATACATATAAAAAAGATTTAGGTGTGCGAGAGCTTAATGGTGAGGTTGGATTTTCTACTTTGGAAAAAGTATGGACACGTCCCACATTGGATTGCAATGGTGTTTGGGGTGGATATACAGGTGAGGGAACAAAAACGGTAATTCCTTCAAAAGCGTGGGCAAAGTTCTCCTGTCGGCTTGTTCCAAATCAAAACGCAGAAAAAATTATAAACCTTGTACTTGAACATATTACTAAATTGGCTCCCCCAACCGTAAAAGTAAGAATTAAGTCGCTTTCGGGGGCAAATCCTGTCAGGATTGACCCCAATAATGGAGCAATTCGCTCTGCAATCGCAGCTTTAAAAAATGCTTTTGGAAAGGAAGTCGTCTTTATGCGTGAAGGTGGTTCAATTCCCGTGGTAGAAAAATTTACGCAAGTGCTTAAGGCACCTGTTGTATTGATGGGATTTGGTTTGCCCGATGATAATATACATTCACCAAATGAGAGCTTCGCCGTTGAGAATTATTTTGGTGGAATAAAAGCATCGGCTAATTTTTATAATGAGTTTTCTAAAATTTAATTAATATTATATGAAAGGATTAATTCAAACAAATTTTGAAAATCTAAAGCTTTTCAAACGTGGGAAAGTCCGCGATGTATATGATCTAGATGATAAGCTTTTGATTGTAGCAACTGACCGGGTTTCCGCATTTGATTATATAATGAAGGAACCAATTCCAAATAAAGGCAAAATATTAAATAAAATTGCTGTATTTTGGTTCAATAAAACACGCCATATTGTGCAAAATCATTTTATTACTGACGACATTAACGAGTATCCATCCATTTGCAAACAATACAAAGCAGATTTAGAAGATCGTTCAATGCTTGTGCAAAAGACAAAGCCATTCCCTATTGAATGCATTGTACGTGGCTATATTACTGGCTCAGCTTGGAAAGAATATCAAGCAAACGGCACCTGCAATGGAATAAAATTGCCCACTGGATTGCGTGAATTTGAGAAGCTGCCCGAGCCTCTTTTTACTCCATCAACAAAAGCTGAAACAGGCCACGATGAAAATATTTCATTTGAGCAAATGAGAGAATATGTCTCGCTTGACGATGCTGAACAATTGCGCGATTTATCTCTTGCACTGTATAATTTCGCTCATAATTATTTATTTGAGCGTGGGCTTATTCTTGCAGATACAAAATTTGAATTCGGAATGGATGATTATGGAGAAATTATTTTGATTGACGAGGCACTTACTCCCGATTCATCAAGATATTGGCTAAAAGAAAAATATCAAGTTGGCGTACCACAATTGAATTTCGATAAACAAGTTCTCCGTGACTATTTGCTTGGTACTGATTGGGATAGAAATTCTGAACCCCCATCACTGCCTAAGGAAATTATTAATCAAACTTATGAACGGTATAAGCAAGCTGCTGAAATGATTATTGGCAAGAATAAACTTGGATTTTAATTTGAATATGAAAAGGGATAAGCAAAATGAGAAAAATATCAGTTGAAAAGAAATTTTGGGATTATATTGATTTCAAATTGCTTATTCCTGTTCTTTTATTAACAATAATTGGATTTGTCTCCATCTATAGTGCAACAGCTACTTTACCAAATAACAATCAGTTCGAAAATCAGATTTTTGCTTTTGGCGTATCGTTTATTATTATGTTATTTTTTGCTCTAACACCTGAGAAATGGTTGCACTATCTTTCAATTCCAATATATTCAATAGCAATTTTATTATTAATAGCAACTTTATTGTTTGGAACAACAATATATGGAACACGTGGTTGGCTTGTGATAGCAGGGCGATCTTTCCAAGCAAGTGAATTTGCGAAATTGGCAACTTTAATGGCTTTTGCATTCATTTTTTCAAATGTAAATGTCAGTATCAAATATCTTCAAACATTTCTAATAGTAATTGGCACATTCCTTTTGCCTACTGTTTTGATTTTGCTTCAACCCGACGTCGGCACTGCAACTGTATTTTTCACGTTGTTATTAGGAATATTATATTGGTCGGGTTTCAATACTTTTGCTATATATACAATTTTGGCGCTGCCTATCCTATTGCTTTTAGCACTCAAAGGGGGTGTATTTCCCTGGATTGGACTTGGAATATTTGTTGTAATTGCTTTATTTTTCAAAAGGAAATTGCTCTCAACAATTATTGCAATCGGATTGTCGCTTATTGTTGTATTTTCTGCACCAATTATTTACGAAAATTTGCAACCTCATCAAAAAGCACGCATAAGTACGTTTTTGGACCCCAGCTCAAATAAAAAAGATACGGGTTATAACGTAGCGCAATCAGTGCTTGCAGTTGGCAGTGGCGGTATTACTGGCAAAGGATTTATGCAAGGCACTCAAACGCAACTACGTTATATTCCAATGCAAAGCACAGATTTTATTTTTTCAGTACCTGCCGAAGAATTTGGATTAATTGGCTCAATTATTGTGCTTGGCTT
>DAOTPH010000023.1:0-14753 GCA_035451765.1 Bacteroidota bacterium
CGATATAAAGATTACCTGGAGCAATTTTTTCAATCTTTTTCGTTAATTTTTGCAAATCATCACTAATTACGCTATTTTTAAATTGCTTTAAATAAGCTTTAAGAAAATAAAACCCAAGTTTATCGTTTGCTTCAATTTTTGATAAATAAAGAGGAGTTAAAGCATTTTTAGATAATTGCCAATAAACTTGCCTACCCACATTGACCTGTTCCATATTTGGAACCATTTCGTGCAATATTCTCAAATCCCGCTGAACAGTTCGAAGTGATAAATCGACTTTAAATGTTTTTTTAACTTCTTCGTACATTTCTGCACTGGAGTAGCTATTTCCCTCGAGAAATTTATTATACATCCAGATTACACGGCGTGCTTGATCAGTCCCTACGATTGATTTCGGTTTTGGTTTTCTCATTTGTATTTACCTTAAATTAAATAAAAAATTATTAAAAATTAATTTTATTCATAATTTTTAATTATATGACGAATTGATTTTATAAAATTATTTTTGTTATTTTCAAAAAATCCAAATTAATAAATTCATTTGAAATTATAATAAGATATTACATAAATTATTTATTATTAATTTTTGATATAAGATCTAATATAATTTCATCTGATAGTAAATATCCCCTTTTCGTTAATTTTGCTTTTCCTTTTGAAATTTGTATTAATTCATCATAATTTGGGTAAATATCATTTAACAAATGTATAATATTTATTTGATATTTTGTACTGAATTCATCAATATCAATACCTCCAGATCTTAAACCGAGCATAATTTTCTCTTCAATTTCTTTATCTAATGTAATTCTTTCATCCCCTTGTATTGGCAATTTGTTCCGGTCAAGTAATTCTATATATTTATTAATACTCCGACTATTCCAATGTCTTATGGGATAAATGAAGCTATGAGCAGAAGGTCCAAAACCAATATAAGGTTCATAATTCCAATATTTCGAATTATGTCTTGACTTTTTCCCACATTTTGCAAAATTTGAGACTTCATATTGCTCATACCCTGAATCTTCGAGTTTATCGATAATAAACATAAAAGCATTTTCCTCAATCTTTTCATCTAAAGGAACAATTTTACCCTGTTTCACAGCTTTTTGCAAAGGCGTTCCGCTTTCATAAATCAAGCTATATGCTGAAATATGCTCTGCGGATAATTCAATTACTTTATTGATATTATATTCTACATTATTTATAGATTGATTTGGCAAATTATATATTATATCAAGAGATATATTATAAAACCCTATTTTTCGAGCTAAATTAAACGTATTAATCGACTCCTGGACAGTATGAATTCGTTGAAGAAATTGTAATTCACTCTCTATAAACGACTGCACACCAATGCTTAATCGATTTATTCCAAGAGATTTATAATCCGCTAGATATTTCTGGTCAATTGTGCCAGGATTTACTTCTAATGTTATTTCGGTATCATCAGATATCTTATAAAACTTTCCAATCTGATTTAATATTTTTTCAAGATAATCAGGATTAATCAGTGACGGGGTGCCACCACCAAAATAAATGGTATCAATATCCGGCGGTGATTGAATTAAATATTGCGATGCAATTTCAATTTCTTTTAATAATGAATTGATAAAAACATTAATCGTTGAGAAATCTTCTACTGAATAAAAATCGCAATAAAAGCATTTATGAATGCAATATGGAAAATGAATATATATACCAAACATTTAACCATTAATATTATATTGGTCAATTTTTCGGTAAAGTGTTCTTAAGCTAATTCCTAAAGCGGCAGCCGCTTGTTTTCGGTTATGTTTATATTTTTTCAATGCTTCTTCAATTAATTTTCTTTCATTTTTTTCAATATTAACTATATTTTGAGATTCATTAATATCTTCTTCATCAATTTCCTGTAAGTTATAATATTGATTCTGGGGATTATTTATAATATGTCCCTCAATTTCTTCCAGTTTAGTATATAATTGTAAATTTTGATTTTTCAATTCAGTCAAACTATTTTCAATTTCGAAAAGCACTTTCAAAAGCAGTGCGGATTCAAAATTCTTCGGTTCATCTTGTTTTGGCAAAGTTATAAGATTTTGCTCATTTTGAGAAAAGAGTGCGGAATCTTTTGGTAAAGCCGGAGGAAGATATTTTTGTAATATAGGAAGTGTAATATAATTATCTTTCTCAAGTGTAATAACCTTTTCAGTAAAATTTCGTAATTCTCTAATATTGCCTTGCCACGGCAAATTTTTTAGAACTTCTATTGCATCAGGACTAATACCTGCATATTCAAATCCATAGTGTTGCGCAATCTGCTTTGCAAAATAATCAAAGAGCAATGGAATATCCTCTTTACGTTCGCGTAATGGAGGTAAATGAATTCTAACAGAATTTAAGCGATAGAATAAATCTTGGCGGAAGCGTCCTTCTTGTATTTCTTTCTCGAGATTTTTATTTGTAGCTGTAATAATTCTTACATCTACGCTATGGACCTCTGAAGAACCTAGTCGCGAAAATTCACGAGATTCGAGAAAACGCAATACTTTTACTTGAGTTTGAAGAGGCATATCGCCAATTTCATCAAGAAAGAGTGTGCCTTTGTTTGCAGATTCAAAAAATCCAATACGTCGATCGCTTGCACCTGTAAATGCACCTTTTTCATATCCAAATAATTCCGCTTCAAGTAATGTCTCAGGTATTGCTGCGCAATTTAAACTTAAATATGGTCCCTTATTGCGATGGCTTAATTTATGAATAGAGCGAGCAAAAATTTCTTTACCTGTTCCTGTTTCGCCCGTGATTAAAACTGTCAAATCTGTCGGTGCCACATCAAAAACTGTTTCAACTGCTTGCATAAGAGTTTCCGACTGGCCAATAATTCCAAGTTTTTCAGCAATTTCGAGCCGAAAATCTTTTTTTGATTCTATCATTTTATCCCCTGTTTTTTTGCCCATTCTTCCCAACCACCTACATAAAGAAACACCTTTTGATAATGCAAAACCTCAAGAAATTCTTTCGCTAGCTCATGACTCAAATCGCATTCCCCACCATCACAATATATTATAATTGTTTTAGAAGTAGGCAAAGACATCATTTTTGGTATTCGAATGTCAGGATCTTCCAACGCATATATATTTATTGAACCAGGTATATGTGCTTTGTTATAATCTTCATTCCTTCGAGCATCTACTATTATAAAATCGGGATTATTCAAAACCCTTACTAATTGTGAATATGAAATTGTTTTAATCTCTGCTTTATTTTCATTCACCGCAACATCATTATCCGCTTGATTTATATTTTGATTTTGAATGCCTCCTTGCTTATCTGATTGTTTATTCTGTTTGGGATCTTTCTGATTTATAATTTTATCAGAATTCTCGCCTTTGAACGTATTATCAATTGTTTTGTAAGGAGAATTAGAGAACAATATCGAATCACTAACGATTTGGATAGACTTTCCCTTATAAATCCAAGGTAATGAATTTGGTAACAGTAAATTATATAAAACCCCAATACCGCAGCTTGCAATAATAATAATAATTGCATTTATTATGTTAGATTTACTCAATATTTTTGGATTTTTTGAGGTATTCATAAGCTTCATTAATTTCTTTTGTTTTCATTTCTGCTAAAATTTGCAGTTCCCGGCCAAGATTACTTACTCTATCAGGATGATATTCCATCATCTTTTGTTTATAAGCTGATTTAATCATATCAGCATCAGCATCATCGGGCAACTCAAGTATTTCTAGCGCTTGAGATTCAGAAGTAATTTTATTATTATAATTAAATTCCTTCTCTTCACCATTCATTTGGCTATTAAATTGAGAAGATGAGTTAGAGGAATTCAATTCATTAATAATTTGTTCCAAATCTTTTATTCTATTTTCATCTAAATTCGATGACTTATTAGAATTGATTTCTGATGATACTATGTCTTTTATTCTATTTAGAATCTGACCCATTATTAAATATTTGGAAAAAATTCTTTATTATAGATTTTTAACGATAGAGAACTATACTTATTTGAAAAGCACAATTGACATTGATATAATTATAGTATTTTTTATAAAATTTTGGTTTTTACTTTTAAAATATTAAAAGGTTTTTATAATTAAAATTTAAAAATGTATTTCATTCCAATTCGTTATTTAAAAAAATTAATATAGTTTTTATTAAACTATTTATAAATTTGGAAAAATATAGATATATATTTTACAATTAAAATTTTTATATGGAGGGTATATGGGAATTGAACCACATTCAGAAGCGAAGATTTTCTACAATATAGCAGAGGCTTTAAAAAATCCAGGCAATGTAGAAATTCTTGATTTACATTATAACGATTTGAATGAATTTCCAGTGGAAATATTGAAATTGCCTAATCTAAAAGAATTAAACATCTACAATAATCAAATCACAAAAATCCCTGAAGAAATTGAAAAATTAGAAAAATTAGAAAAATTAGATGTAAGTGGAAATCATCTTGAATATTTACCACAGACAATTGGCAATCTTAAAAATCTCAAAATTTTAATATTAAGCTGGAATAATCTACGAGAAATTCCTAAATCAATTGGCAAACTTGCTAATCTCTCCAAGATTAGTTTAAATAATAATCAAATAACAAACTTACCTGAGGAGATTGGGTATCTACAAAATTTAGAAGAGCTTATTATATCAGAGAATGAATTAAGCAAATTTCCCGATTCTATAGGAAATCTTACAAATCTTGAGAAGCTTAGAGCTTACGAGAATCATATAACAACCTTGCCAAATTCAATGGCAAAATTGAAAAAATTAACTAAGCTTGAAATCAATGGCAATAATCTCACAAATATTCCCGATTTTATTTGTGAATTAAAAAATCTTAGCAAATTTCGTGCTTTTCAAAATCAAATTTCATACATACCTGAAACTATTACTGAATTATCAAATTTGGAAAAATTAATATTATATGAAAATGAAATTTCACATTTACCTTCGAAAATTGGGCAGATGAAATCATTAAAAGAACTAGATCTAAGTTTTAATAATATATCATCGGTTCCTGATAGTTTTTTTGAATTGGCTGGAACTTTAAGAATATTAAGATTAAATAATAACCCAATTTCGGATTCATTACAAATCAAGATCAGTCGCTCCTTTCCAAATACAAAGATATTCTGGGATTAAAGAAAATGGATAAGCAATCGACTCTTGATTGGCTATATTCATTGCATAGATTTGGTATAAAGCCAGGACTCGAGCGAATTAATAAACTAGTCGAATTTTTAGACCACCCCGAAAGAAAATTTCAGAGTATTCATATTACAGGAACAAATGGCAAAGGCTCAACCGCTTCCAATCTGGCATCGATTCTTGTGGAAACAGGTTATAAAACGGGTCTTTATACATCGCCTCACGTACTTGAATTCAATGAGAGAATTCAAGTACAAACAAAAATGATTGATGATGATGTTCTTATTGATTATGCTCAGAGCCTGAGACCTCTTCAAGAAAAAATCGGTGCAACATTTTTTGAATTGACTACTGCGATGGCATTTCGCTATTTTGCTGATATGAATATTGATTTCGCAATCATAGAAGCAGGTATGGGCGGAATGAACGATGCAACAAATATTATTTTCCCAATTCTTTCAATCATTACACCAATTAGTTTGGAACATACTCAATATCTTGGAAACACGATTGAGCAAATTGCTTTTGATAAATCTAAAATAATTAAACCAAATAGCATTAGCTTGATCTCTGATAAAAATATAAATCTTCAAAATATTTTCTTCAAACAAGCAAAAAATGTTACAAGTGATTTATATTTTACAAACGATTTACTATGGTTAAAAAATTTTGAAATTAAACAAGATTTTTCTTCAGAATTTAATTTAATTGATTATCACCATCGCAATAAAACATTTTACACACCTTTAATTGGACAATTCCAAATAGAAAATGCTATGATGGCAATTGCTTCAACATATTTGCTTAAAAAGCATTTCAAAACAAATGATACTAAAATACAAAAGGGTTTAGAAAATATTATTCGAAATACACATTTTTCCAGTCGATTAGAAAAAATTCAGACAGACCCTTTGATTATTCTTGATGCAGGACACAATCCCGGAGCTATGATTGAGCTTGCAAAAACTCTGACATATTTATCAAGCTCTTTAAATGGGCAAATTAATCAAGTGAATAACGAAGATAAAAGATTTGTCTTTTTGATGGCGTTGATGAATGATAAAGATGCATCAGCGATATTTTCTAAAATGTCCCCATTCATTAAGCATTTAATATTAACCAAACCAAATACTCCAAGGGCAACGGAACCTGAATTATTAGAACAAGTTGCAACTAATTATATTCCAAGAAATTCAATTGAAATAATTCCCGATGTTCCAAGTGCCTTGCAAAGATTAATTGAATTGAATCAGCCTTCAGTAATTTTGGGTTCATTTTATCTCGCAGAAGAAGTAAAAAGAGCAATTCAGGGAAATAATATCAAGCTTTTGGAATAACTAAGCAAAATTCTGAACCCACACCCTCCTGGCTTTTAAATTTAATTTTTGCATTAATTTTTTCAGCAAGACTTTTCGCAATACTTAATCCAAGCCCTGAACCTTGATATTTACCTATCACTGATTCTGAACGATAAAAGAGTTCAAAGAGATGTTTTTGTTCTTCTGGAGAAATTCCAATACCATTATCAATGACTGATATTTGAATGTTATCTTTCATTTCTTCAAGTTTTAAAATGATTTTTCCACCTTCAGACGTAAATTTTATTGCATTACTTAAGAATTGATAAAGAATTTGTTCCAAAATATCATAATCTGTTTCTAAAATAATAATGCGTGAAGAAAAATCCTTTATAAAAAGACGACTTTTGCCACTTTCATCTGAAATTCTATCAACCATTTGCTCACAAAAATCTGCAAGATTTCGGATTGAATTTTGTGCTGATATGTCATTAAGAAAAATATTGGAAGCCTTACTAGCTTGCTCTACAATTTCGTTCAAAGATTTCACAGCATCATTGATTTGAGATATATATTTCGGAATGTTATCATATTGCTTATAATTAAGGTAATTTTCAATTAAAAATGCGGAACTTGAAATAATAGTCAATGGTGTATTAATCTCGTGGGAAATATTATCTAGCAATTTACTTTTCAAAGTAGAAAGTTCTTTTTCACGATGAAGAGTAACTGATATTTGCTCTTTAGTTATCCTTAATTCTGTTTCTATCGCTTTTCGTGCTTGTATTTCTTTTTCCAATTGTTCAGTTCGTTCTCGAATGCGTTTATCAAGTTCTTGGTTTAATTGTTCTAATTCTTCTTTACTGCGATAAAGTTCAGAGAGGTCATATACTAATGCAAGAACACCTAAAACTTCATTTTTGTTATTAAAAATTGGAGTATAAACGCGTTTATAAAAGTATTTTATATTATGAATTTTATGAATACTTATAAAATTTAAATGAATACCTCTAATAGACTGGTTTAATTTATCGAGTAAATCACCCCGAATGTCTTCAGGAAAAAGCTGATCTACTGTCATTTTTGAATGAGGTCTTATATTATAAATATTCTCCGAGAATCGCGAATAATAGTTATTAAAAAATATTATTTCTAAATTTCTATTTAACACAATAATTCCGAGGTCAACATTTGAAGCAATTAACTTTATTAATTTTAATGCTGAATTATCTAATTGGTCATTATCCATTAACCCACTATATTCAGATTTCAAAAATTCTGATAATTCGTCATCCATAAAAATCAAAAAAAACTAATTTAATGAAATTTTATATAATAAAAATACATAATTTTGCTTAAAATATTAATAAGCAAATGAGATTATTTATTGGAGCATTTCTTAACACAAAAGAATTCATTAGTAAATATCTAAGTTTTCAAGCAGTTGCTAGTGATTATGTAAAAGGAAAATGGGTTGAACCCGAAAATTTACATTTTACAATTTTATTTCTTGGAAATATTGATGAAGAAAAATTCTCAGTATTAAAAGAGAAATCTTTACCATTATTGAAAACATATAAAGATTATATCAAAGTGCAGGGAATAATGACTTTCAAGGAATTCAATCCCAATCCACAATTAGTTTTTAATATAAATAATCCTAGCAAAAATTTATTCAAATTACACTATGAATTTCAATCTATCACAGATGAACTTTTAATTCCAACAGATAAAAAGAAATTCAAACCGCATTTGACATTGTGTAGGACGAAATCTCCCGATATTGATAAGCTCCACGAGTTAATCGACAAATACGAATCACTTACTTTAGGCGATTTTCATGAATATCAGATTAATTTCATTGAAAGCAAATTGACACCTAAAGGTCCAATTTATAAGATATTGACACCATAATTCATGCCTTTCTAAGCTTTCTATTTATGATAATCATATTATGTCGATATATTCTGAAAAATATTCAGTAATTTTGTAATTTTTAAATTTGCTATTGAATGGATTCTCTTAACGTACTTGTGATTGCATATTATTTTCCACCGATGGCATTAAGCGGGGTGCAAAGAATTTCTAAATTTGTTAAATATCTCCCCGAGTTTGGATGGAATCCAATTGTGCTAACAACAAATGCCCCATATTATCAATTTGATAATTCACTTCTTGATGAACTAATTCAAAAAAATATAAAAATTTATCGAACTGATGAAAATCGCTCAAAGTCACTAAAAAATAATAATAAACAAAATTCTGAAGAAAAAAATAATGAAAATTTGGGTGAATATAAAAGGAACATAAATAATAATAACCAATTCACTTTTTCTTATCCTGGGAGATTTCGCCAAAGATTACAAGCGATAATATTACAAACAATTTTCCAACCCGATTCAAGAAGAATGTGGAAAAAGAAGGCATTGAAAACAGCCGAAACGATATTTCAAGAAAATGATATAGATCTAATTCTTGCAACAGCTCCACCATTTACTGATTTTTTGGTCGCAGAAGAACTATCTGATAAATATAATATACCTTTTATTTTAGATTATCGTGATTTATGGGTCGATAATCCATACTACATATATACAACAGTATTTCATAAAAATTATGCAGTTAAACTTGAAAATCGAATTTTAACAAAAGCAGCTCGAACAATTGTCATCACTCGCGAGATGAAAAATCGCTTGCTTCAGCGTTATCGATTTTTAAATCATAATGATATAACGATAATTCCACACGGTTATGACCAAGAAGATTTCGATAAAGCAAGAACATTTCAACAAAATACTTCAGAAATTTTTCCTCTAAATAAAAATACAAAGAAATCGAAATTTATAATCACGCATTCGGGGTTATTTTCTCAAGATTTAACACCAAAATACTTGTTTCAAGCTGTTTCAGAATTAATCCAAGAAAAACCTGAAATGAAAGATACACTCGAAATTCGTATGGTAGGCATTCTTCAGAAAAAATTCATAAAAATGATTAATAAATTGAATTTGCAAGATAATGTAAAAGCACCCGGATATCTTAATCATATACAATCTCTTCAAGCATTGCTTCAATCTGATGTGCTATGGCTAATGATGCCTAATGGACTTGTAACCCCAGGAAGATTATTTGAATATCTTGGAGCAAGGAAACCTATAATTTTTTCATCACCCAAAAGTGATCTTACTCAAATTGTTGAAAGCACAGGCGCGGGAATTATTACACAGCCTAATGATGTGAAAGAATTGAAAAAAGCAATTTTAAATTATTATAATTTATGGAAAAAAAATTCTCTTCCAATTCCTAATGAATCGGTTATTGAAAAATACGAAAGAAAGGAATTGACTCGACAGCTTGCAAAGGAACTTGCTTATTGCGTTAAATTATTTAGATAATAAACTTCTTTCCAACTTTTTTTGCAAGAAATAAACCATAATGTATCTATTTTGCTTGCTAAAAATAATGCTTTTCTGATATAATCAAATTCAACATCCATCAGCACTTGATTTTCTGATAATGTATCAAATTCAATAGCAGTAATGGGTTTTAATCCAATTTGCCGTTGTAATCGAGAAACATCATCATAAGTTTCCCATTGTTGTAAAGGCAATAGCTTACGACCTAAAGTGTCGGATTGAAGAAACAATGCTTCATATACTTTATTACTATCAAGGTTTAGTAAATAAAGATTTAAAACATATTGTGGAGCTGCTTGATTTGCAATAATTACAGTCTGAACCTTGTTTTTGGGCTGGATAACTATTAATTGGCACGATTGCAATGTAATCGAAAAAGTAATTAATATATATATTTTTTTCATATTTGAGTAAAAATCAATTAAGTTGCTGATTACTAATAAAAATTCCCCACTCGGAAAATATCAGAAATATATAAACAATATTAAAACGTCTATATATCATTAGGATTATTTTTGAACTCATTAATTAAATTCTGAAGAGAAATATTTAAATTAATATATTACAAAATTAATGAACTTTTAATTACTTTTAATATTTAATTCCAAAACAATTAAATAAATAATTTTTTTTCTTAATTTAAAAAATTTATATATTCATAATAATTGTATTTATATGACAAAACCTTTGAAAAAAACCAATGAAAATAAATTTATCAGAATTATAAATGCTCGGCAAAATAATTTAAAGAATATCACAATTGATATCCCCCGAAATAAAATCACAGTAATTACAGGATTGAGCGGTTCAGGGAAATCATCTCTTGCATTCAATACTTTATATGCTGAGGGACAACGTAGGTTTGTCGAATCGTTGTCAGCTTACACACGGCAATTCCTTGAAAGAATGGAAAAACCCGATGTAGATTCAATCAGCGGACTTCCACCCGCAGTTGCAATCCAGCAGAAGCCCCCATCACATAATCCACGTTCCACTGTTGGTACATCAACAGAAATTTATGATTTTTTGCGTGTTCTATATGCAAGGATTGGTAAAACATTTTGTTATAAATGCGGGAGGGAAGTTAAAAAAGATACACCACAAGATATTGTAAAAAAAATAATAGAATTACCTGAAAATACACGAATTTATGTAATGTTCCCCGTTTCACCACAGACAAAAAATTTAAAAAATGAACTAAATAGATTGCGTGAATTGGGTTTTTTCCGTGCAGTACGCCGTGATTCAAGCGAAATTATTGATTTCGAAAGTCAAGAAATTCACAGCAATCTGTTAAACGAAGAGCTTTATATTCTTGCTGATAGACTTTCTGTTCGAAAAGACAAGGATATTATATCCCGACTTACTGATTCAGTGGAAACAGCTTTTAATATGGGAGATGGCAGGGTGATTATTCGAGATTTTGATAGTGGGAAAAATTATAAATTCAGCTCAATTTATGAATGTCCTGAATGTGAAATAGTTTATCAAGAACCAACACCTCAATTATTTAGTTTTAATAGTCCTCTGGGTGCCTGCCCACATTGCCAAGGGTTTGGTCGAACAATTGGCTGGGATGAGGATTTAATCATACCCGATAAAAGCAAGAGTCTTATTGAAGGGGCTATTCATCCATTTCGAACAGAAGGGATGCAGAAATTCTTTTTTGAATTCCTGAAATTCGCTGAAAAAAATGGAATACCGACAAATGTACCGTATATCGAGCTCACAAAACAGCAAACAGATTTATTATGGTCAGGAAAAGGTAATTTTCCAGGAATCGATGGATATTTAAAATGGGTTGAAGAGAATAATTATAAAGTTCAATATCGTGTGTTGGCAAGCAGATACCGTGGATATACAACTTGTAAAGTGTGTGGAGGCTCACGGTTGCGCACATCAGCAAGACAAGTCTATATACAAAAGATGAATATACCAACTTTAATTAATTTATCCTTAGAAAAAGTCCTTGAATTTTTCAATAATTTGGAATTGAGTGAATATGAAAACAAAATAGCAGGGCAATTAATAATTGAATTAAAGCGTAGATTAAAATTGCTTGTGGATATTGGATTGGAATATTTAACATTGTCAAGATTATCGCATACACTTTCGGGAGGCGAGGTACAACGTATAAATCTTGCCACAGCATTGGGTTCATCTCTCGTAGATACATTATTTATACTTGATGAACCAAGCATTGGACTGCATCCCACCGACACAGGCAGATTAATTAATATTTTAAAGCAGATGCGTGATATAGGAAATACAGTAATTGTCGTTGAACACGATTTAGATATTATTCAAGCCGCAGATAATATTATTGAACTTGGTCCTAAATCTGGAGAGTACGGTGGCAAGGTTGTTTTCCAAGGAAATTATGAAGAACTAAAGAAGAATGAGAAATCAATCACTGCTCAATATATAATAGGCAAATAGAAATTTGAGAGACAACGGAAAACTCGACTTTCACATAACTTTATCAGTGTTATAAATCCTAGAGAAAATAACTTAATAATGGAAAGAGTTGATTTGCCTCTTGGAGGCATTGTTGTTGTGACGGGAGTGTCAGGTTCAGGCAAAAGCTCACTTGTTTTTAATGTATTATATTCAGGAATCAAAAAATTATTAGGGACCCCTGATGGTGAAGCAGGAAAATTTGAGAAAATCATTGGTTATGAGCAATTGAATTCCATAGAAATCGTAGATCAATCGCCTATTGGTAGAAGCACCCGCTCAACACCTGCTACATATACAAAGGCATTCGATGCTATTCGTGAATTGTTTGCTTCTACTCAATTAGCAAAGCAATTAGGACTTAAACCAGGATATTTTTCATTTAATGTTCCAGGAGGTAGATGTGAAACTTGTCAAGGAGAAGGTGAAGTAACAGTCGATATGCAATTTCTTGCCGATGTGCATTTGGTATGTGAAGCCTGCAATGGTACTCGATATAAGAGAGAAGCGTTGGAATTTACATATCATGGAAAAAATATTGTTGAAGTACTAAATATGAGCGTTGATGAAGCAATGGAATTTTTTGCTGATGCTCCACAAGTAAGAAGACGTCTGGCTTCATTACAAGAATTAGGTTTAGGATATCTTCGACTTGGTCAATCAAGTTCAACATTGTCAGGAGGAGAATCACAACGAATAAAAATTGCAAATTACCTTGAAACAAAATCACCAAATAATGGATGGACTTCATACTCCACAAATTTATTAATCTTTGACGAACCAACAACGGGCTTGCACCTTGATGATATTTCAAAACTTTACAATGCTTTCAATCGCCTGGTTGATGAAGGCAATTCATTAATTATAGTTGAACATAACCTAGAAATAATATCGAATGCTGATTGGATAATTGACCTTGGACCCGGGCCCGGAGAACGTGGTGGAAAATTAGTAGGTGCAGGAACACCTACTGAAATAAGTAAATTAAATACACCAACAGGAATAGCTTTAAAAAATTACCTTCAACAGTTCAAAAAATATAAATAAAAACCTTAAGAATTTATTTATAAATTATATTAATTGATTATTTCCCAATAAGTTTCTTGGCGAAGTTTGGCAATCCATTTAGAGTATTCCTGCATTCTTTTATATTGAATCGCTTGCTGCTCGATCAAATCCCGATCAGTCTCAAGACTTGCTTTATGGGCAGGAATCACTTTTTCTTTATAAATTAGTTGATATGCAGTTTTATTAGAACTCGTGCTATAAGGCAATACTTCAGAGATTTGCCCATCCTGTAATTTTTCAATTTCCTCCTTCACAGGATCGGGTAACTGATCAAGGGGGACATTTCCAATATAACCTCCAAATCCTCGTGTATCATTATCATCCGAAAATTTTTGAGCAAATTTTTTAAAATCATCAAGAGTTTTAATTTGTAATCTCAACGAATCTAAAAAATTTTTCACTCTTTGCTTATCATCATCAGATTGGCCTATTTTGAATAATATGTGGCTCAAAAGCACTTCGTCCTTTCGCTTATCGCGGAGTTTTATGATATGATATCCTAGAGGTGTTTCAATAGGTAATGATATTTCTCCAGGGAGCATAGTAAATGCATATTTTTCCAATTCAGGCAGAAATTTCCCTTTTGCAATCCAGCCAAGATCGCCGCCCTCGGCTCCAGTTTGCTTGTCATCACTATATCTTTTGGCAAAATCCTCAAAATTTCCACTTGCTATAATCGAGTCTCTAACTCTTAATGCAAATCGATATGTATCTTCTTTATTTTTATTGAGTGACTCCACATTTCTTACAATTCGATACAAAGATACCGAGATGGGAACTTCTGGCAAACTATCTTTATATTGTTCGAAAAATGTTTTCAATTCATTATTTGAAACAGTTAATTGGCCAAATTCTTTTTCAATAATTTTTGAGGATAATAATCTATTTCGTATTTCTTCTCGGAATTCATTACGCATTCGAGGAATAGACATCCCATAAACTTGTTCAATTCTTTGCTCGGAACCTAATTGGGCAAGGCTTTGCTGAAGGAAAAGCTGCCAACGCTCCTCTATTTCATCATCGCTAACTTCAATGGAGTCCTCTTTTGCTTTGATTATAATTAATTTTTCATCAATAATAGTTTGCAATACTTGATTGTAGAATTTTGGGTCATTTGGATTCGTCTTTGGATCTTGTTGCACTAAAAAGGAGATACGCCCCTTCACATCTGAATCAGTAATAGCTTCATCGCCGACCACAGCAACTATTTTATCGAGCGCATCCCCTTTCTTAAGCTGTCCATACAAACTTTGCAAAGAAAATAATAAGCAAATTATTACAATGCATTTTATTTTATTCATTTATAATCTTTACTTACTTTTAATATAAAATCTATATTCTT